>DATEPD010000029.1:0-6190 GCA_035273365.1 Nitrospiraceae bacterium
AGCGTGTCGATCTTCATCCCCATGCCGGCCAGTTTGAGGCGGGCGATTTCCTTATCGATGACCGGCGGGACCGGATAGACCTTCTTCTCCAGCTTCCGGTAATTCTTCACCAGGTATTCAGCACCGAGCGCCTGGTTGGCGAAGCTCATGTCCATGACGCTGGAGGGATGGCCCTCGGCCGTCGCCAGGTTCACGAGTCGTCCTTCGCCGAGCAGGCTGACCCGTCGGCCGGTCTTCAGCGTGAATTGCTCGACGCCTGGTCTGATAAGGCGCTTCTTGCGGCTCAGTTTCTCCAAGGCTGGAATGTCCAGTTCGACGTTGAAGTGGCCTGAGTTGCAGACGATGGCCCCCTCCTTCATCATGGCAAAGTGCTCACCGCGGATCACTTTGAGATTACCGGTAACCGTGACGAAGAAATCTCCAATGAGCGCAGCCTGTTCCATCGGCATGACGCGGAACCCGTCCATCACGGCTTCAATCGCCTTGACTGGATCGATCTCGGTGACGATGACATCGGCCCCCATGCCCTTGGCTCGCATCGCGATTCCCCGACCGCACCAGCCATAGCCGGCGACCACGAAGGTGGTGCCGCAGATCAACCGGTTCGTTGCGCGGATGATCCCGTCGATGGTGCTTTGCCCGGTCCCATAGCGGTTGTCGAACAGGTGCTTGGTATCGGCGTCGTTGACTGAGATCACGGGGAACTTCAATACTTTCTTTTCAGCCATGCTGCGCAGTCGAATGACGCCGGTGGTGGTCTCTTCTGTGCCGCCGATCACATGCTTGAGCAAATCCTTACGCTTGGAGTGGATCAGCGAGACGACATCGGCCCCGTCGTCCATCGTGATCTGCGGCTTGTGGCCGATGGCCGATTGAATGTGCTGATAGTAGGTTTTGCTGTCTTCGCCTTTGATGGCGAAGGTCGGGATGCCGTCATGTTTGACGAGTGCTGCTGCAATCTCATCTTGCGTGCTCAGCGGATTGGAGGCGCAGAGCCGGACATCGGCTCCGCCGGCCTGAAGTGTTTTCATCAAATTGGCGGTTTCGGTTGTCACATGGAGGCAGGCCGTGACGCGGAGCCCTGCGAACGGTTTCTCCCGCTGAAACCGTTTCTTGATGAGCCGCAGCACCGGCATGGTGGCTTCGGCCCATTCGATCTTGAGTTTGCCCTGGTCTGCTAGTGAGATATCCTTCACATCGTATTCCACAGAAACCTCCTCGTCGAAAAGAAGGCTCAGGGTAAGGTCGAGGCTGAGTGAAAAACCCAACCTCGTCCCTATGCCTGAGCCTCAGTTTGCCTATCCTTAACCTTATCCTTAACCTTGGACTCAGTCTTCCATCACAGGCCTGCGTCTTTGCGCAAGATTTTGGCCTTGTCGGTCTTTTCCCAGGTGAATTCAGGTTCGTTTCGACCGAAGTGCCCGTATGATGCGGTCTTTCTGAAGATCGGCCGGCGGAGCTTGAGATAGTCAATGATGCCGCGTGGGGTCAGGGGGAAGTGTTTCCGCACGAGCTTATCCAGATTCTCGGCCGCCACCTTTTCCGTGCCCTTCGTATCGACCAGCACGGAGACAGGATCGGCTACACCGATCGCATAGGCAAGCTGCACTTCACACTTTTGGGCCAATTCGGCGGCGACGATGTTTTTCGCAATATAGCGGGCCATATACGACGCTGATCGGTCCACTTTCGTGGGATCCTTACCGGAGAACGCGCCGCCTCCATGGCTGCCGTGGCCGCCATAGGTGTCGACGATGATCTTGCGCCCTGTCAGTCCTGTGTCGCCCATTGGGCCGCCGACTACGAAACGGCCGGTGGGATTGATGTGGTGTTTCACGCTTGCCGGGTCGTAGAGCCCCTTTGGCATCATAGGCTTGATGACTTTCTCCATGATCTCACGCTCGATCTGCTTGTTCGTCACGTCGGGGCTGTGTTGCGTCGAAACGACGATTGTATCGATCCTCACCGGTTTCCCATTCCGATACTCCACGGTCACTTGGGATTTTCCATCGGGGCGCACCCAGGGGAGGAGGTTCTTTTTACGGACTTCTGCCAGCCGCTTGGTGAGCCGATGTGCGAGTACGATCGGCATCGGCATGAGTTCAGCGGTTTCATTGGTGGCATAGCCGAACATCAGTCCCTGGTCGCCGGCGCCGCCAGAATCCACGCCCATAGAGATATCACCCGACTGTTGATGAATCGCAGTGAGCACGGAACAGGTGTGGTAGTCGAATCCCCAAGAGGCGTCGGTATAGCCGACATCTTTAATGACGTCGCGAATGATGTCCGGAA
Organism: Nitrospiraceae bacterium; assembly: GCA_035273365.1. GTDB lineage: Bacteria > Nitrospirota > Nitrospiria > Nitrospirales > Nitrospiraceae > Palsa-1315. The sequence continues at coordinate 2,293 of DATEPD010000029.1, forward strand.
TCTCGACATAGGCTTTTGTGGAAATCTCACCGGCAACGAAGGCAATTCCGGTCGTCAGAATCGTCTCGCAGGCCACCCTCGAATACTTGTCCTGGGCAATGATCGCGTCAAGAATTCCGTCGGAGATCTGGTCGGCAATCTTATCGGGATGTCCTTCGGTGACAGATTCAGATGTAAACAGATAGTTATGTCGCATTAGCGCCCCTCTGGGTTCAGGTGATCGGTAATCGGATAAAAGGCCGAATCCGTGCGATACTATATGAATGAGTCCGCGAATGTCCATTCCCAATGGCAGAGTGTGCACCGGGATGCCGATGCCCGGCTTGCTTGACTCCCCTTTTCCGGCACTTGTAAGATGACGCTATTATCTGTGATATCTTTGGTTGATTCAGGGTTCCCCAAGCCCCGTGGGAGTGACTATCACCTTCCTGGTAGACGTGGTTCTCACGCCAACGTTCTCTATTCGAAGGTCCGAATCCTTGCGATATGAAGGAGGGTAGGTACCGACATGAATGGGAACTACGATTCGACTCCCGGCAAGGAGGTCTCACCGCCGTTAGATTCTGGCATACGGTGGAATGAATTCTCGCGCGAATTGGTTGAGTATTTTACCCCGAACAAGCCGACGATGTTCTTTTTCAGCGGAGTAGGCACGGGATAATGAGACTGGCGATTGCTGGAATTGTTATCACCCTGATGGTCGCGGTCGCGATGGCTGGGATAGGCGGTGCGGCGGCGCAGGATATCCTGCCTGTCGCAAAATACAAGGTCATCAAGTTGGGCGAGACGGCGCCGGACTTCCAGCTCCGAGACCTGAATGACCGTCTCGTGACGCTTTCAGAATTACGTGGCAAGGTCGTCTTGCTGAATTTTTGGGCCACCTGGTGCGGCCCCTGCCGGGTAGAGATGCCGGCAATGGAGCAGCTCTACCGGACATTTTCGAGGAAGGATTTTGAGATTCTCGCTGTCTCCACCGACGCCCAAGGTATGGCGGTCACTAGGCCGTTTCAGCAAGAAAACCGCTTGACGTTTCCCATCCTTCACGATGCCGATTATCGTGTAGGATTGATCTATGGCGCACGAAGCCTTCCGATGACGTTCATGGTCGATCGGCAGGGGATTGTTCGCCACCAGATCTTCGGCGCGCGTGACTGGGGAGCGTCCGAAGCGCAGCAACTTGTGCAGATGTTGATGAAGTCGTAGCCCATGTCGCAATCAGTCACAAATATCTCTCTCGTGGCGGCCTTTTCGGCTGGGTTGCTGTCGTTCGTCTCGCCCTGCGTGCTCCCGCTGGTCCCCTCCTATATTTCGTATATCACCGGGCTGTCCATCGAACAGCTCACCGACTCGACGGTGCGGTCGAAGTTCAAAAAAACCATCGTCCTCAACGCCCTGTTGTTTATCGGTGGATTTTCTGCCGTATTTATTTCCTTCGGCGCGTCGGCCAGCTTCGTCGGCCAGATATTTATTACCTACCAGGACTACATTCGACGGATCGGCGGGATACTGATCGTCATTTTCGGTCTCTATTTATTGGGGATCTTGAATATCAATTTTATGAAAATGGAGCATCGTTTCCAATTCAGAAATCGACCGGTCGGCTATGTGGGATCGTTCTTAATCGGCGTGGCATTTGCTGCCGGATGGACGCCTTGCGTCGGGCCTGTGCTTGGGACCATCTTGTTGTATGCGAGCACCACCGACTCGATGCTGAACGGCGTGCTGTTGCTGATGAGCTATTCTTTGGGATTGGGGTTGCCGTTGTTTCTCACGGCCCTGGGGGTGGATCGGTTCCTTGCCTATTTCAAGCAGGCGCGTGCGTACCTATGGGGCGTCTCCACGGTGAGCGGCGTGTTGCTGGTCGCCGTGGGCGTCATGATTTACGCCAATAGCCTCACGATGATTACCAGTTTATTAGAGCGCTACGGGATTGGCTGGTACCTTGGGCAGTAGGCCAGGGATAGAGGCGCAGCCCTGTATTGTACATATTAAATTTCGACTTGTGGATTCGTAGCGTGGAGAAGGGGACCCCGAGCCTCTCTATTCATCATCACGATGCATACGATTTCCGACAAGGAACGCTACGATGCCATCGTGGTCGGTACGGGACCTGCTGGGGCCACAGCAGCTTACGAGTTAAGCCGTGCAGGCCTGTCCGTTCTCGCCATCGAGAAGTATACTCACCCTCGATACAAAGTTTGTGGCGGCGGGCTGTCGGTTCGGATTGAGCAACTTCTCGATCCGGCGTTCAAGTCTGTCGTCGAACACACCATTTTTGGCATTCAGTTTTCGTACCGAGGTCAGGACTCTGTCATGATCGAATCGCCAAATCCGATCGCATACATGGTGATGCGCGATCGGTTCGACCATCACCTCGTGCAACAAGCGCGACGGGTTGGTACGGACATCCATGAGGGGGAGTCGGCGCGATCGTTCCATCATGTGGAGGATGGTGTGGAAGTGACGACCGACCGGGGGCGCTATCATGCGCAGGTCTTGATCGGCGCCGATGGCGCGAACAGCCAGGTCGCCCGGAATCTTTTTCCCGGCCGGCGGTTGCGTTGTATACCGACATTAGAAAGCGAGATCGAGATTGGGCAGGGGCCACAATATCCGCTTCAGGGCAAAGCCCTCATCGACATCGGCGCCGGTTCGATGGGATACGCGTGGATCTTTCCCAAGCAGGGGCGGTTGTCGGTTGGGGTGGGGGAGTTTCAAAGCAAACCGGCGAGCCTCAAGAACACGTTCGATCGCTTCGTACGCGGGGATAAAGGCTTGGCAAGTTTGGATGTGCCGAAGCCGGTTGGCCATCCGCTGCCGCTATTCAGCAGCCGAACTGAACCATACCGGCAACAGGAGCCTGGGGAGTTCGTCAATGGGCGAGCATTGCTGGTGGGCGATGCTGGGCATCTCGTCGATCCGCTGTTTGGCGAGGGCATCTACTATGCCGTACGTTCCGGTCAGATGGCCGCAACGGCCGTCCTCGATCAGCTGCACGATCGAAACAGAAGTTTGTGGGACTACGAGCTGACGATCAGGCAGGAATTGTATCCTGAGTTTCGGGTTTGCTCGCGTCTCGCAGATATTGTCTATACGTTTCCGCGCCTCTGTTACCGGTTGTTGACTCCGTATCAAGAGGTCATTCAACTGTACTACGAAGTTCTCCAGGGGAAAGAGACATATCAGTCATTCTACCGTCGGGCCAAGGAAGCGGTGAAGTGTTCCTCTCGTGAGCTATTGCTCAAAGCCATGCAACTGCGCTGATGACACACACGACCATCAGCAATCAGCAATCTGACTTCAGGAATTGCAAGGCGATGTGAAGAAGAATTTCTGAAGAGATGTTGATGATGCCTGGTGGTTTCTTCGTGGGATTGGAATCAACACCAGACGCCAAGACGGCAGCTTACAAAGGACTGGCTCAGGGCTGCTGCGGAAGGAAGGCTGAATGATCTCGATGGGACAGAAGGGATCAGTCCCACGGCACGACCCGACTGATTAGCCGTCAGCTGATTTTTTGATACCTGATTCACCGATGGCTGATTCCGCGGTGGGAGTGCAGCCGGTGAACTGGAAGAGGGCACGGGTTCGGCCTTCAGGGCCAGCACCGTTGAGGGTTTCTCTCCGCACCAGGTGCCAAGGCGGCAGCTTACAAAAGATTGGCCCAAGGCCGTTGCGGAAGGATGGCTGAACGATTTAGATGGGGTGGAGGAGATCAGTTCAGCGGGAAGACTCGGTTGTTTCCCCGATGGAGATGCAGCAGGTGAACTGGAGGAGGACACGGGTTCGGCCGCCAGCAGCGTCGAGGGTTGCTCCCCGCCGATTTTTGCAAGCAGACTCTTTCCTTCGCTTGAATACTGACTATTTGGGTATTTTTCCGCCAGCAGCGTCAGCTCTT
>DATEPD010000030.1:0-17514 GCA_035273365.1 Nitrospiraceae bacterium
GTGCCGCCTAAGGTTATCAGACCGACATACTTGCCGGGCTGGTCGAAGTTGTGGTCGAGACTGATGAAGCCGCTGGGATAGACCTTGGGCGGCACGTGAAGGACCGTGATCGCCTGAAGATCCTGCTCCGAGCCAGTATCCTTGATCACCCGAACCTCGACGGGCAAAGAGCGCAGTTCTCCTTCGATATAATCGAGTACCAGCACCGTGCGACCCGTCCCAGGAACTTCCCCACAGTTTTCCTTCCCACCTGCGAGGTCAGGTTGATAACCGGTGAGGTGCATGCCATAGGGTCCGACCTTGAGAATACAGAAGTTCTTCTCCAATTCGTGCGTGTGTTGGGCCTGTGCAGGGGGTGGCACTCCGAACACCAGCATCACGAAGCACAGCCCGGCAGATGTCAGAAATTGCAAAGACATTTCAGTATCCTTACTTTAGGAATTTAGGCGCGCTCAATTTTTCGTTGAACTAGAGCTGCCCTAACGCCGAGGTGACATGCACGCACGTCTTCGAGCACTATGCGGGCATATAGCCTCTGATTCCATTGGGGTTCTTCTTCATTTTTGGACGCGGTTCCCATACGCACCGGTGGACGTTTGGCTGTTTGATTTCGGTGCTTGACTCTTATGCCGACTACGACGCGGTGCTATTCGAAGTACTACGACGACCGCGTAGGGCAAAAATGAGCCCGACGACAACGGCCGCTCCTACGAACCCCATTATTAAGTAGGAAGGAGGTACCCACATTTTCCCTTCCCCTACTGAGAATGGGAACCGAGATATGTGCTCCTTCGGGCCACCTACGGTTACTAGCCCGACATATTTGCCGGGCTGGGCGAAGTTGTATTCAAAATTGACCGTGCCGTTGGGATAGACCTTGGGTGGTAGATGGAGGACCGTGATTGCCTGAAGATCCTGCTCCGAGCCCGTATCTCTGATGACCCGAACCTCTGTAGGCAACGGTCGGAGCGCATCATCCATATAATCAAGTACGACGACCGTGCGGCCGGTCGCTGGAATATCCTCGCAGAACTCCTTATTGCGTGTATTATCAGGCTGATAGCCGGTGAAGTGCATGTTGTAGGGGCCAATCGTGAGTCTGCACATGTCCTCTGCCAATGCCAGTCCTCCATGGGCCCGGGCCTCGTCTGAGAATGGAAGCCCGATTGCCAGCATCAGGATGCACAGGCCAGCCGGTTTCAGGAATTGCACCAACATTGTCCGTATCCTCCTCTGGAATGGTGAATCATATGATCGCTAGTCGGGAACGCCTGGTTTCCAATTAACTGGGGGCCGCAGTCCACCACCTCCGCAGCCACTTCGATCGTATGAGCTTGTAGACGAGCCAGGCAAATAGCAGGACACCTACCAGCGGCCCTCCTATGGAAAGCACCAGCTTCTGATAGTCGATCATGTGAACCCTCAGGAGATACTGCGGGCGCTTTAGAATATTTCGTTTCTCCGACTGTATGGTGACCGTATACTGGCCCTCGTCCAGTCTGACTTCGCTCCTGAGCACTCCATCCGGATGGTAGCTCGGACGCACATCCGCCACAATCTGATCTTCTGTCTCTTTGCTCCCATTCCCCTTCACGACCCGCATCCCGACCGGCTCGGTGCGCAACGTTGGGTCCACGAGGTCCACCACCAAGAATGTGTCGCCTTCCTGGGGGATTTCAGTACAGTATTGATCCTTCAGCTCGTATTGCGGCTGATAGGCGCTGAAGTGCACCATGCCGTCACCGAGCAAACGCACACAGGGGTCCTGTTCCAACTCCGTGCTCCCATGTGCCGCGGCTCCATCGGGGTGGTACAGTGCTGCAACAAGCAGGAGCACCGTTGCGCCTGCCCGCGTCACATGCCGTATCATAATATGCGGGACCCTCCTCTTTGGGATCTTGCGCTGATCCGCTGCTCAGTGCGGCACAACAACCCCGATGTGGTAAATGACGTCAAAAGCGACGTTTCATATCATATATTCGGAACATGATGCCACTAAAACAGGGCAAGATTCTAGCCCCCTCCTTCGCACACAAAGGCGCAAGCGGAAAACCCATAGTGCGCTTTCCGCTGAACTCGCCCTGGGTTCCTGCAGGCACAAAAGAATCGGAGCTGATCAGTGTCATGGTGGTACAGGGATGGGCACCCTAGGTAATTGGCCGATGTAAATTGCGCCTGTGTGCCGAGAGAAGGGCTGCCGGGTGCTCGTGAGTAACGGTTTCTGCTCTCGACGACATGGCAGGGTCTGATGCAGGAGAGGATCTGGCCCGGTTCATCTTTGGTGCGGGAGTCCAGAGGAGCGCATATTGAATGAGTTTCTGGTGCTCAATGGTTCGAACATCGTGTGCATAAATAGACCTCGGAGAGGTGTTCAAACCGTACAGAGCCCAACCCACTTTGACTTGCCGGTGTCAGATGAGAGACAATCCCTAGCGGGGCATGTGCTTCCTTCCAAGAAGACGGAATTACCATCATTTGTCGTGACAACGGTCTTCCAAATGGACTACTGCTTCAGCGACAGCTGTATCGTATGAGGTATCATACGGTGTCTAAAAACCCTCACCGACAACGCAACTCAAAGAGATTCGACGCTCCTGCAATTCTATTTCTTCGGTCCCTGTGAGACTTCTCCCAATATGCTCCAAACCGTCGCACTGAGTGGTAGTCGTGGGCAACGACAGTTGTTCTCGGACGTCAGCGTGACGGTCAGACCGGGAACGCTGTTGGCTGTCGCAGGTGAGAACGGGAGTGGGAAAACCAGCTTCCTTCGCATTCTGTGCGGCCTATTGTCGCCTGATGGTGGCACGATCCTTTGGCAGGGGAAGGACATCCATCAACTCAAAGAGCTCTATCGTGCCCAGCTCATGTACATTGGGCATCTCAACGGGATGAAAGACGAGCTCACTCCGATCGAAAACCTCACGCTCTCCGCTTGCCTAGCTGGCGATGACAGTTCCGGCGCAACTGTGCAAAAAGCGTTGGAGGCCGTCGGTCTCGGACGGCCGGTTCATGTTCTGCCGACAAGGGTCCTTTCACAGGGACAAAAGCGCCGCGTGGCGCTAGCACGTCTGTGGCTTTCTACCCGTCCGTTATGGTTCCTGGATGAGCCCTTCGCTTCTCTTGATACTGCGGCGACCACCTACTTGACGCAGCGTTTGCAGTCACACTTGAGTAATGGCGGCATGGTCGTCGTTTCCACCCATCAGGCAATTGCGCTCCCTACTGACTCCGTCCAGTACCTGAGGCTGACTCGATGAGCCAGCCCAGCCTGAGTGAGGCGTTGCGCGGGGTTGTCCGGCGGGATCTCTTGCTGGCCATGCGGCACCGCTCGGACGTGGCGATGTCTATTTTCTTCGTCGTCATTGTTGCGAGCCTCTTCCCTTTGGGCGTTGGGCCGGAGGCAGCCGTGTTGAGGATGATCGGCCCGGGTGTGCTCTGGGTCACGGCCCTGCTGGCGTGCCTGTTGTCGCTCGGGCGCCTATTTACCGCTGACTATCTTGATGGTGTCTTGGAACAGACGGCGTTGATCCCGCAGTCACTGGCGGTGTTGGTCATTGGAAAGGTGTTTGCCCACTGGGTGATTTCTGGATTGCCGGTGGTTCTGCTCTCGCCTCTTCTCGGCCTGCAATTCGGCCTGGGTGGGGACACGGTAGGGGTATTGATGTTATCGCTCTTGCTTGGCACGCCAACGTTAAGTATGATTGGTGGGATTGGTGCCGCGCTGACCCTTGGACTACGCGGGAGCGGTTTGCTGGTTGCCCTCCTGGTACTTCCCCTCTTTGTTCCGGTGTTGATATTTGGGGCTGGCGCTGTCACCAGTAGTATGACCGGAATCGGGAGCGAAGCAAACTTGTCCTTGCTCGGGGCTTGTTTCATGCTCTCGCTCGCATTTGCGCCTTGGGCCACGGCGGTCGCATTGCGGATTGCACTGGAATAAGAAATTCTCTTAAGCGTTATGGCTATTAACTGGTTCAAGTATTCGTCACCGCAAGCGTTTCTCCCGTTGGCCGGGAGGATGATCCCGTGGTTTTCTGCCGCTGCGCTTACATTGATCTGCATCGGTCTCTACCTCGGATTCTTCGTTGCGCCGACCGACTTTCAACAAGGCGACTCCTACCGCATTATCTTCGTCCATGTGCCAGCCGCCTGGATGTCCATGTTTCTGTATGTCGTCATGGCTATTTGGGCCGGTCTTGGACTGGGGCTGAATGCACGCCCCTCGTTCATGATGGCACAGGCCATCGCTCCCACGGGTGCGATGTTTACGTTTCTGGCACTGCTCACTGGTGCAATGTGGGGAAAACCGACGTGGGGTGCGTGGTGGGTGTGGGATGCTCGACTGACGTCGGAGTTGATTCTGTTGTTTCAGTACATAGGGATCATCTTACTGCGCGCATCAATCGATGACTTGCGCCGAGCCGATCGGGCGAGTGCCGTCTTGGCGCTGGTCGGAGTGGTCAATGTCCCGATCATCTATTTTTCTGTACGTTGGTGGAACACCCTGCACCAAGGGGCTTCAGTCAGCATGACGGCCTCGCCAAAAATGGCGACGACGATGGTGACAGCAATGTTGGTGATGACGGTGGCATTCTGGATGTACAGTTTCGCCGTGACGTTGGCCCGCATGCGTTGCGTGGTTCTGGATCGCGAGCGACAACCGTCGTGGGGCAAACATTCCTCGATTCAAGAAGTTGTGGAGGCGCGCTGATGCAATGGGGGAGTGCGAGTGAGTTTTTTGCGATGGGCGGGTACGGTCTCTATGTGTGGATATCGTTCGGTGCCACGGCCGTATGCATGGTCTGGGAAGTATGTGCAGTCTGGCGTCGACATGCCTCGGCAGTGGCGGAGAGCCGTGACGTGTCTTAGGAGGATACTGATACGATGAAACCTCGGCACAAACGGTTTGTCTTTATCGGCCTCGGTTTGCTCGCGCTGGCGGTGGCTTCGATGCTGATATTGAATGCATTTCAGAGCAATCTCGTTTTCTTTTTTACTCCGACACAGGTGGCGAACGGCGACGTGCCGAAAGGGCGCGGATTCCGTATCGGTGGGATGGTCGAGGACGGCAGCCTCAAGCGCGAGGGCGATGGGCTGACCGTGCATTTCGTCATGACTGACATGGCGAAGCGCGTGCCCGTGACGTTCAAGGGAATCCTTCCCGACCTATTCAAGGAAGGGAAAGGTGCGGTAGCCCAGGGGCAACTTGGGGCTGATGGGACATTCCTTGCGAGCGAAGTGCTGGCAAAGCACGATGAAAACTATATGCCGCCGGAAGCGGCTGACGCGCTGGCCAAAGCCAAGGCAGCTGGGGCACAAACCAGCAGCACGCTCGTCGTCAATCCGCGCTAGGAGCCGACATGATTCCAGAAATTGGTCATTATGCTTTGATACTCGCGCTCTGCGTGGCAGTGGTGCAGGGGACCGTTCCCATCTATGGTGCCGCGGTCAGGAACTCTTCCCTCATGTCCATCGCGAAACCCGCCGCGCGCGTGCAGTTTCTCCTGGTTCTGCTGGCCTTTTGTTGTCTGGGATACGCGTTTGCCACGAAAGATTTTTCTGTGCTCTACGTCGCGGCCACGTCGAATTCCCAGCTCCCTCTTCACTACCGTCTCGCGGCCATCTGGGGTGCGCACGAGGGATCGCTGCTTCTCTGGGTATTCATCCTGACGATATGGATGGTCGCCGTTTCATTCTTCTCGGCCCATCTGCCTGAGGCAATGCGTGCACGTATTCTCGGCGTGATGGGATTGGTCAGCCTAGGATTTCTCTTGTTCATGCTGACGGTCTCTAATCCATTCGAGCGGTTGATCCCGGCCGCATTTGATGGACGCGATTTGAATCCCTTGCTGCAGGACCCCGGAATGGTCATACACCCGCCGATGCTCTACATGGGGTATGTGGGATTCTCCGTCGCCTTTGCCTTTGCAATCGCCGCGCTCTTTGGGGGAAATCTGGATGCGGCCTGGGCGCGCTGGTCACGTCCCTGGACCACAGTGGCCTGGTGCTTTCTGACCGTTGGTGTCGCGATGGGGAGCGGCTGGGCCTATTACGAGCTGGGCTGGGGTGGTTGGTGGTTCTGGGATCCAGTCGAAAACGCCTCATTCATGCCCTGGTTGGCTGGGACGGCGTTGATTCACTCGCTGGCGGTCACAGATAAACGGGGCAGTTTCAAAGCCTGGAGTGTGCTGCTCGCCATTTTGGCTTTTTCCCTCAGTCTGCTCGGAACTTTCTTGGTCCGCTCCGGTGTGTTGACCTCCGTGCATGCGTTTGCCACTGATCCGAAGCGTGGGTTATTCATCTTGGTGTTCCTGGCCGTGGTGATCGGAGGCTCACTGCTGTTGTATGCGTGGCGTGCCCCACGCGTGGGACTGGGCGGTGGCTTCTCCGTCATCTCACGCGAGGGGATGTTGCTCGCGAACAATGTGCTCTTGGTTGCAGCCTTGGGGTCCGTATTGTTGGGCACGTTGTATCCCTTGTTTCTGGATGCACTCGACCTCGGGAAAATCTCTGTCGGGCCACCCTATTTTGATACCGTCTTTGTGCCACTGATGACGCCTGCCATCTTCTTGATGGGGATCGGCCCTCTGGCTCAGTGGAAGAAAGCCAGCCTGCCGGAACTCGCGATGCGTCTGCGCTGGGCGTTCGGCGTCAGTGTCGTGACCGCCCTTGTGCTGCCAATAGTAATGGGCCAGTGGACGCCGCTGATCAGCCTTGGCCTCTTGCTCGCCATCTGGATTCTGACAACGATTGCGGTTGACCTGCGTGAACGGCTTGCCCTTGCGGGTGGAGGAAGCCTCTTCGGCCGACTGGCTGCGATGCCACGGGCGTATTGGGGCATGGTCTTGGCCCATTGCGGGCTTGCCCTATTCATCGTTGGGGTGACCATGGTGAAGGGTTTCGAAGCAGAGCAGGATGTCAGGATGAACGTCGGACAAACGGCAACGCTCGGCGGCTATACGTTCCGGTTTGACGGAACAGAACCGTATAAAGGGCCAAACTACATTGCGGCGCGAGCGACGATTCATGTGAGTAGGGATGGCAGTGAGGTGACGGTGATGTATCCGGAAAAGCGGCGCTATACTGTTCAGAATCAGACGATGACTGAAGCCGCGATCTCTCCCGGGTTTCTGCGTGACCTCTATGTGTCGTTGGGTGAACCACTCGAAGATGGAGCCTGGAGTGTCCGGCTCTATCACAAACCCTTTATCGATTGGATCTGGGGCGGATGTCTAGTCATGGCAGTAGGAGGCGTGTTGGCCATCAGTGATCGCCGGTACCGACTCGCGTGGCGCCGCAAAGAAGTCGAGGTGCCGGCAGGGACACAGATGGCTCGACACATAGTCTCATGAACCGGTTTCTTATCCCGCTCGGGATCTTTATCGTCGTGGTCGGGTTTCTTGGTATCGGGCTGACGCTCAATCCGCGTGAATTGCCATCTCCCTTAGTGGGCAGGCCGGCACCTGACTTTTCGCTTCCGCAGCTCCATGACCAACAGAAGGTACTTTCCTCCAACGATCTGAAGGGCAAGGTGTGGCTGCTCAACTTCTGGGCTTCGTGGTGCGGTGGCTGCAAGACAGAGCATCCTGTCTTGATCCAGCTTGCACAATCAGGGGTCGTGCCCATTTACGGCATGGACTACAAGGATAAAAGGGAAGAGGCGCTGGCCTGGTTGAAAGAGTGGGGCAATCCCTATCCTGTCGTCGCCGTGGATGAATCGGGGCGGGCCGGTATTAATTACGGTGTCTATGGCGTGCCGGAAACCTATGTGATCGATAAGGCGGGGGTCATTCGCTACAAGCAGATTGGCCCGTTGAACGGGGATGTCTTGCAAACGAAGATTTTGCCTCTGATCAAGGAGTTGCAGAACCAATGAGATGGCTTTTAATGGTCATTCTGCTTCTCCCAAGTCTCGCTGCGGCGGAAGAGGCGACACCGCTTGCTGAAAACCCGCAGGTTGAAGCACGCCTGAAAACGTTGGCCGTAGAGCTTCGGTGCCTGGTCTGTCAGAACCAGACGCTGGCCGATTCAAACGCACCGTTGGCGGAAGACTTGCGCCGAGAAGTTCGCGAGATGATCGCCAAAGATATGAGCGACAAAGAGATTATCGACTTCCTCGTCACGCGATATGGAGATTTCGTTCTCTATCGACCTCCTTTGAAAACCACGACCACGTTGCTCTGGGTAGGCCCCTTCCTCCTGCTGATCGGAGGTGCGACTGCATTGGTCATTGCGCTGCGCAGGAGACAAAAGAAGCTTGCCGACGTGGCATTGTCCGAAGCAGAGCGCACCCGTGTCGCACAACTGCTTTCCGAAGGAGCGAATCGCCTGTGACCATCCTATTCTGGGTGATCGCCTCGACGATGACCATTCTCGTCCTTGGTCTCCTGTTGTGGCCACTGCTGAAGCGCTCGTCGGCTACCGCTACGGGAGAGGAGGAGAAGACCCTGTCTATTTTCCGACAGCAATTCGCCGAATTAGGGCAGGATCGGGCAAACGGTGTGCTCACTGAAGAACTGTACCAGCAAGCGCGACGTGAGCTTGAACGCCGTCTGCTGGAAGAAACGGGCAGCACGGAGACGACGCCTAAAATGGCGCGGCGACAGATGCAGGGCAGGCCGGTGGCTCTGGCGCTGGCCATTATTGTGCCGACTGCCAGTGGGTTGCTCTATTGGCAACTGGGGAACCCACTCGCCATGACGGAGCCGCCCGCGGTCTCGATGTCTGCGCAAAGAGGTTCAGGCGATGAGGGTTCGTTTTCTGAAGGTATGGAATCGTTGATCGAGCGACTCAAGCAGAAAATGGATCAGAATCCGAATGATGGCGAGGGATGGGCCTTGCTTGCGCGTTCATACATGGGCATGGGGCGTTACCCCGACGCAGCACGGGCATATGAGAATGCCACAACACTGATTCCTAATGATGCCCAACTACTGGCCGATTATGCCGATGCGATGGGGGTTCTCCATGGCCGCAAATTGGATGGGAAGCCTGAAGCCTTGATTCAACAGGCGTTAAAGATTGATCCACTGAATGTGAAGGCATTGATGTTGGCAGGGACCGTGGCGTTTAACCGCAATAATTTTGGGCGCGCGGTTAGGGATTGGGAGCTCGCTCGGGCGAACCTTCCTTCGGACACAGATCCGGAACTGACCCAGCAACTGGTGGCTGCGATCGAAGACGCCAAGACCCACATGGGTGGCGGTCAAGCAACGGCGTCCACGTTGACGGAACCGGCCGCAGCGCCGGCCCAGCCGGCTAGGCAGACCGGACAACCTCGTGCAATTAGAGGCACGGTTACCATGGCGCCAAGCCTCGCCGACAAGGGGTCCCCGACGGACGCGTTGTTTGTGTTTGCTCGCGAAATGAATGGTCCACCGATGCCAGTGGCGATCGTGCGGGCGACGAAGAAAGATATACCCTTTACCTTCCAGCTCGATGACTCGACCAGCCCGATGCCGTCAAGAAAACTATCCAGCGCAGGGCCGGTCGTGATTGTGGCCCGTCTGTCGAAGTCCGGCCAGGCCATGCCGCAAAGCGGAGACCTGGAGGGGACGAGTCAACCGGTGCAATCAGGAATGGATGGGCTCACAGTCGTCATCGACCGTGAGCGGATGGATACGGAGCCAGCGGCGCCGGGTCAACCAGCGAAACAGACTGGACAACCTCGTGCGATCAGAGGCACGGTGACTGTGGCGCCCAGTCTGGCCGGTAAGGCATCAGCGACGGACACATTGTTTGTGTTTGCTCGCGAAATGAATGGTCCACCGATGCCAGTGGCGATCGTGCGGGCGACGAAGAAAGATTTACCCTTTACCTTTCAGCTCGATGACTCGACCAGTCCGATGCCGTCAAGAAAACTATCCAGCGCGGGGCCGGTCGTGATTGTAGCCCGTCTGTCGAAGTCCGGCCAGGCCATGCCGCAAAGCGGCGACCTGGAGGGAACGAGTCAGCCGGTGCAATCTGGAGTGGATGGGATCACTGTCGTGATCGATCGTGAAAGGCCATAGCGAAAAGCACTCCACGGTCCTGCTCTTCTCTCGCCAAGTTCGCTCCTGCCGTTGATTCTTGCCAAGCTCTCAGGGTGGTTGGTTCCTGCAGTCCAGTATCAAATTTAGTGTACAAACCCCCTTGACATCTTCTGATGCATGCTGAGATATATGCGCGCTGTCTGCTAAGCGAGAGATGCACTCAAAGTACGATTGGTACGAAGTGTCGTAACACACAGGGAGTATTACCGATGGTCGACAAACACTGGTCGAGATGTGGTCTGCTGGTCTGTGGCTTGTTGCTTGCCACGACGGTACCTGCATTTGCAGAGCAGGCTGCAACTGCCAAGCCAACCGTGCAGATTGTGCAGTCGCTTGCAATCAGCGGCACAGTGACGATAGCACCAAGCCTGGCAAGCAAGGGGTCTGCAACAGATACGTTGTTTGTGTTCGCCCGCGAATTGAATGGCCCACCGATGCCAGTGGCTATTGTTCGAGCGACGAAGAAAGATTTACCTTTTACCTTTCGGCTCGATGACTCGAGCAGCATGATGCCCTCTAGAAAACTTTCTGATGTAGGAATGGTGGTCATTGTGGCCCGTGTGTCGAAGTCCGGGCAGGCCATGCCGCAAAGCGGAGACCTGGAAGGGACGAGTCAGCCGGTGAAGCCTGGAGCAGGTGGGGTAAGCGTCGTCATCGAACACGAAAGGCCATAGGTTCATAGAATTACATGTCCCGTATAGGACTGGAAGGCACTAGACTTGCACCATTGCTGGGATATCAGATTTTTTTGTTACTTTTCACTGCATACGCCACTTAATATCTTGACAACGAATACATGCTGAGATATATGTGCGCGACACGTGAATTAATAACAGCTAATAAAACGCCATTACGCACTGAAGATCATTGAGTTAGCCTGACGCGAATGCCGGGCAATTAACAGAGGGGGAGGTAGCATGGTCGATAAATTCTGGCTGCGATGTGGTCTGCTAGTTTGCGGAGTGTTGCTCGCGGGAACAGCGCAGGCAAACTTCCCCACTGTCCCCAAGGAAACCTACGACGCCCTGAAGCTCGATAGATCTGCCACCCCCAAGGAGTTGCACGAGGCGTTGGTGAAACGGTATCTGGATCCGGCCCAGGGGTTTGGCAAAGGAAAGTATGGGGAGTACTGGAAGCCAATCCCGATGAGCCAGTACTTCGATCCCGGCTCGTTCTATAAGCCGCCGAAAGCGGTCAAGGAAATTGCGACGCGTGAACAATGTGTGAAGTGCCACACCGATGAGTCACCAGGATGGGTGCAGGACTGGAAGAGGAGCACGCATGCCAACCTCGACAAGGTCCGTAAACTCACTGCGAAGGACGACGGCTTCTACAAGAAGGCGAAGTTGGAGGCGATTGAGGCCAACCTGCGCTCGATCGGCCGGTTGGGCGAGAAGGAGCAATTGAAAGAAGTCGGCTGCATTGACTGCCACTATGACATCAACACAAAAAAGAAGGCGGACCATCAGAAGGACCTCCGAATGGCGACTGCTGATACCTGCGGCACCTGCCACCTGCAGGAATTTGCCGAACGGGAGTCCGAGCGTGACACGATCACGTGGCCGAAGGACCAGTGGCCCAAGGGCCGTCCTTCACATGCGCTGGACTATAAAGCCAACGTCGAGGTGGAAGTCTACGCCGGCATGTCACAACGAGAAATCGCTGATGGCTGCACCGGATGTCACATCAACCAGAATAAGTGCGACACCTGCCACGCCCGGCACGAGTTCTCGGCGTCCGAGGCACGCAAGTCCGAGGCCTGCGGGGCCTGCCACAACGGAGCCGACCACAACAATTGGGAAGCCTACAACCTCTCGAAACACGGCCTGAGGTATCAACGAGAAAAGAACAAGTTCAATTGGAACGTAGAGATGAAGGAGGCCATCAAGAAAGGTGGCCAGAGTGTGCCGACTTGTCAGAGTTGCCACATGGAATACCAGGGCAAGGTTACGCATAACGTCGTGCGTAAGGTTCGCTGGGCGAACTATCCATTTGTGCCAGGCATCCGTGAAAATATCAAGACTGATTGGGCCGAAAAACGCCTGGACTCGTGGGTCAAGACCTGCACTCAATGCCACTCAGAGACCTATGCCCGCGCCTGGCTGGACTTCATGGACCAGGGGACTTACTCAGGCCTCGACAAATACGACGAGGCACACGACATCGTCCATAAACAGTACGAAGAGGGACTCCTGACTGGCCAGAAGACCAACCGACCGGAGCCTCCAAAGCCGGTCCCGGAAGGGTTCGAACAGTTCTTTCAGATCTATTGGTCGAAGGGGAATAACCCTGCTGCCATCGAGCTCAAACTCTTTGAAATGGCAGAGGACCATCTGGTGCAGTTGCACGTGAGTCTCGCTCACCAATATTGGGGGTACACCTACACAGTTGGCTGGGCAGCCATGAACAGGGCCTATGTCGAAATCAATGACGAAGATACCAAACTCAAGGAGAAGCTGGCGCTGCAGGAACGGGTGGCCAAGCTTGAGAAGAAAAGTGCGATGCTGGACCTCGATGATACGGGCGGGAAGATTACGCTGGGCAGTGTTGGCGGTGGGATGATGCTGGCCGGCACGCTCGCACTCGCTGGATGGAGCAGACGCAAGAAGAACGGACGATGACAACGGGCGCAGCGCAGACTATGGAAGGTGCGCTGACGCGATCAAGCAGTAGGATCCTCCCGTCACTGGGTATTGTTCTGGTGACGGGAGGTCTTTTTGTGCTCGGCTGGTTCGCATACCTCTGGCTCAAGCCGGAGCCCGCACCTTACCGTTACCAACTGGTTGAAGAGGGAGGGGTTGGCAAGTTCGCCAACTTAGGGTTGTCGGCTTGGCCTGAGCTTAAAATAGGCAAATATGAGGTGCGGGTGGAATCCGTAGACAAGCCTATCGCCGTGGCCTATCGTGCGACTCTCGGCAATGCCCAGCCCGTGCTAATCAACTGGGAGAACCTCATCAGCGAACCGGTTGGATTCATCGATACGAATTTATCCGATCTGACCACCGTCGCGACTGAGATTGCCAAGCATGTGCCGAAGGGCGCAGTTATCCTTGCCTGGTGGGATACCTCACGCCAAATTCGGCTGCTCGCCGGTAGCGACACGATGTTCACGTCCCATCTCGGTGAGCCGATGATCGCACCTTCACACTGGAAGGGACGAGACAAGACCATCAAAAATTATGAACATGAGTTCTGGGGCGCTCTGCAGCCGGACGAGGAGAGTCGGAAGTTCCAGCGATTCGCTGACGCGCTAGCGGCGGATTCGGAGAAAGGGGTGGCGGTACTTCGCGAACTGGCCGACGGGCGTGAAGCCTATGTGGTCGTCCATGTCTCAGATCTGTATAAGTTGGGGCTGATGCGTCCTGAGCGCCTCGATATGGCCTTCAAGGACTTCCCCTTAACCGGTAACGTACACGGGTTGGCGGCGCAAGTGAAGGGATGGATGGCCAGCAACGGCTACGACTCGTACACGCTCCAATCTCTCTCCGAAAAAATGGTGCGCGCCTATTTCATCCGGGAGAATAAAACCAGCAAGTCTCTCCTTTCCCAGATGCTGCCTTTCATGGACCGAACGCCTCTTGAGCTGCAAGCGTTGCAAGTTACATATAATCATGGCGGCTATTGGGTATACAAAATCCCACCTGTTCAGCCACCCAGTTAGTGATTGCGTAATTGTTCGAGGTGGCATTGCCGGTCCTTGTAAATTTTTAACACTGACGATAAAGTGAAGCCGTGATAAGACGTCCCCTGGGTAGTTTTTTTAGAAAGGAGGCCCCGTGAATCATCCCATGACAATCGCACTCGCCGCTGCCGCGTTATTCGCAGTCTTCGTGGGAACCGCTGCAGCCGAGACGGCATTCGAAGGGCGAAAGAAATGCAGCAATTGCCACAAAAGTGAGTCCGATTCTTGGCTCAAGACAGCTCATGCCAAAGCCGTCGATTCGCTCAAAGCCAACAGGGACAAGGAAAAGAACGCGGCTATGGTCAAGGCGAAACTCGATCCTAAGAAGGACTACACCAAGGACAAGGATTGTATCGGCTGCCATGTGACTGGGTTCGGGTCGGAAGGCGGGTATGAAATTACGGAGCCGGACAAGTTCTTAATAGGTGTGGGCTGCGAATCCTGCCATGGTGCCGGAACCGACTATCGCAAGATCCACCGCAAGGCCGGCGAAGCGTTTGAAAAGTCGAAAAAGGTTACAGCGCGCGAGTCACTTGCGGAAGCCGGACAAGATTTTGAGTTCCTCGAGAAGTGCAGTGCCTGCCATCTGAACTATGAGGGCTCAGGGTGGAAGGGCACTAAGAAGCCGTATACGCCGTTCACCCCCACGGTAGACAAGAAATATGCGTTCGATTTTGAGAAGTCCGTGCGCAATAACAAAGCCATGCATGAACACTTCAAATTGGTGGGTACGTTTGAAGGTCCGCCTACCCCCAAGTTCCATGAGGAGTTCCAAAAGGATGCGAAGCCGGCTGAACTCGGTAAGGAGGAGTAATGGCAGAGTGGGGTAGGGTATCGATCGGTGCCCTGATTCTTGGCGCAGCTATTGGCGTCGGAACCATTGCGGTAGTATTCGGCGGCGAAGCGGCCATATCGAGGACCGAGTTTTGCGTGAGCTGTCATTCGGAGACCTACCCGTATGAGGAACTGAAAAAGTCCTCACATTGGGGCGCGCTCGGTGCAGATCCTGGCTGTAAAAACTGCCATGTCCCGCAGGGATTCCAAAACTTCCATCTAGCGTTGTGGACACACGTCGTGGATGGAGTGCCGTTCTTGATACAAGAGTTCACCGTCGACTACTCGACTATCGAGAAATTCAACGAGCGACGGCCTGAGGCAGCTTACAGGGCGCGCATGAAGCTCAAGGAGTGGGACAGCATGACCTGTCGCGAGTGCCACAGGAACACGAAGCCTCCCGGAGCATCTGCTAAAGCCATGCACAAGAAGATGGAGACAGAGGGAGCAACCTGTATTGATTGCCATCAGAACCTGGTGCATAAGAAAGTTCCCGAGCATGACCTCAAAGCCAGCCTGGCACAGGGCAAGGCCGTATTGAAGGAGGAGCCGAAAGAAAAGGAAAAAGATTGATCGAATAGAGTCTCTTTGACTTCTGGAATACCTTCAGGAGGCAGATGCCAGCATCGACAAACGAGATGCTGGCATCTGCCGTTAGATGGAACGGTAACTAAACCCAACCTGAGTCGTGAGTATCAACCTCATTGAGCCCAACGAGCCATCACCTCGTCACTTGCTCATATCAAGCCTTCTGAAACAGCCCGGTGTTCCCTATCACAGAGAGGTTTGCACAATGGTAAACCTGCGCAGTCGATTATTATTCTTGCTCGATAGATCAAGAAAACTACACTTGTTGAGTTGACGCCAGACCGGCAACGCGTTAGATTTCGAACACAAGAGCCCGTGACACGAACCTCCCAGAGCTACGATATGGATATGTGGAGGTCTAGGTGCGTTGGCGCTGAGAGGCTGTGCCGGGGGTGCCCACTCATGGCTGAGAGGTAGGCAAAGGGGTGGGTTTGATGGTACTGCGGATCCTTGTCGATACGAAGGGTGGCACTCAGCTGCGTCCTTTTGTGTTACTAGACAAGCCGGTATAAGCCAAGGGATTAAGAGGAACTGATGTTCCTAGTCTTACGTTCAATGATACCGAGCATGCTACGCCATTTCCCGCAATTGAATGTTGCGCATCCGCACAGGACACGGGATTATGTGATCGCGGCATTCACATTTTTCTCTGTAGTCGTCTGTTTGACGCTCGAAGTTAACGCGAGTTTAGAACGGCAATATATCCTGGGAGGTATCGCATTCGTCGCTCTCATAATGATGTTGCTCGGTGAAAACAGAGAAACACGGTTACAAGTTATCGTGGCAGTGGCGTTTGCCACGTGGGGCGAGCACTTTGCGTCTATTTATATGGGTGGATACACCTATCGGTTTGAGAATGTACCGGCCTATGTTCCGCCCGGTCATGGAATGGTGTATTTGACTGCGATTGCGTTGGCACGGTCCGGATTGTTTCAACGGCATGCCAGACGAATCGCCGCATTTGTGATTGTGGTGTGCGGCGCATGGTCAGCGTGGGGAATCAGCGGGTATACAGAACAAGGTGATGCACTCGGTGCCTTGATGTTTACTATTTTTTTGGGCTTTCTCTTTCTTGGGCGTTCGCCCATGGTCTATCTGGCCGCCTTCTTTATCACGACTTGGCTGGAAATAATCGGCACAGCCGTTGGAGCCTGGAAGTGGGCGGCCATAGATCCCGTTCTTGGCTTGTCTCAGGCGAACCCACCAAGTGGCGTCACGTTCTGGTACT
Source organism: Nitrospiraceae bacterium (assembly GCA_035273365.1). GTDB lineage: Bacteria > Nitrospirota > Nitrospiria > Nitrospirales > Nitrospiraceae > Palsa-1315. The sequence continues at coordinate 16,361 of DATEPD010000030.1, forward strand.
GCATAGTCGATTCAGTCGCAATGGGTGGAGCGGCGCTATTATTGAGCGGCGTGAAATATGCCAATGGATGGATGACATCCGGAGGCTCTTCTCTCCCACGAGGCGGGCGATGGTCAGTTCCAGGTCTTCGTCAGCATGCACGTGAAGATATTCAATCGAAAATATTCCTCACTTCGCAGGCCATTAGCACCTCATTGAAAACTCCCGATCTTGTGGTCGAGCCCATCGACAAAACATAGTTCGAATGCCAGCTGGACTGGTTGGTCACTACTCGCCTTCCATCGGATTGCATCGTACCGGCGCTCAACTGCTCAGACAGTGTCCTGCCCCTATCATTGCCATTTGGCCTATCGGCTGTAACAGAACCGGGACCTCTTAGGGTTGATGAGTTGATGAATTGGCTCATGCAGTTTGAAGACTTGACCCAGCATTGCCACTGAGGGGTTGAGAAGGATCAGATGAAGATGGAATTGACCGTCATAACGTGATCCAGATGCACCCAATGTCGTGTGCAGAGGGAGGGTGGAAAAGGAGAGGGGTGGAGGATCAATCTAGGTGGTAGGAGGCGTGATGGTCGATACTTCATTTGAGCAGGCGCTTTCAAGACCGTTATAGGCACTAACCGCGAAATAATAGTGGGTATCAGGATCAAGGTTTGTAAGCGTAGCTGACGGAGAGTCAACAGAAATGAAATGCTCATATGCGCAGCTACCCGATTGATGTGGTGAGTGCCGACCGTAGTGCACGACATAGGCAGTAACCGAAGTGTCTGAAACCGGGCTCCATGCGAGAGATGTAGTGGCACCCGCACTAGCGGGAGTCATTGAGATGGTGGGGTCGCTGCCGGTTTCTCCGCCGGCGCATGCTGTCAGAAAAGACATCGTCGTAAAAAGAATCCCTGCAATCAAAGCAGTCAGAAATAGCGGCCTGCTGGTGGCCTCCATGGCTTTGGTCCGCGGTGAGAAGACTGGTTGCTTGGTCAAATCTCTCATGGACTGGTCTCCAGCAAATGGCTAAGTTGTGAAGAATTAAGTTCGGTCTACTTCGTGTGTGATGGTGGACAAAACAAACACGTTTGGCACATGAGCAAAGCATGTGCCAAACGTGTTTCACGCAACTAACTGATTTGAATAAGAATTCAAGACTTGTGTGGA
>DATEPD010000031.1:0-3559 GCA_035273365.1 Nitrospiraceae bacterium
TGTGGAAGAAAGCGCAGGAAATCGAGTCCATCAAAGAAACGAGTGACGACCTGCTGGGAACGGACCGCGGGAAAACGGTTGCGCCGACCAGAGCGATGGCTTCGCAGGCAACTGCCAAGTCCTCGGCTGGAGATCGCCGAGATTTGAACAAGACCCAGGCTCGACTGGAAAAGCAGGTTGCACGGGCAGAAACGGAGATCGCCGAATACGAAACCAAAATCAAAGCGCGAGATCTTGAACTGGCCGATCCCGCACTCTACAAAGATGAATCCAGCAAGTGGAGCGCCTTACACCTGGAACACGAAGGGTGGAAGACGGAACTTGCGCGACTCACATCCCGGTGGGAAACGCTCTCGGCTGAACTGGAAGAGGTCAAACAAAAGCTCACGGCATTCGCCTAGCAGGTTGAGGAAATCTCTTGCGGCATGACAGCGGATCACTCCAGCGGACGACTCAAAACAATCATCCAACAAGGCCGCAGGAGAGAAATAACCGGAGGCGTACCCTCTCTGGTACGTTGAGGATTATTTCGATTCGAGAACGAAGTTGGGGATCGTTTTCAGCCGTCCGCTAAGCGGAGGATTTGACCGTTTCTTCAAGGTAATAATACAGCCAGCGGTTCTTCTCTTTCGTGACCAACTCGTCCCAAACCACACCGATCAGAAACCCCTTCTCCCATGACTTCACCCAGGCGACACTTCCGTCGAGCTTTTCCATTTGCTCCGCACGATCCGAATCGAGAAACGCCAACGACACAGTGACCGGCTGGGCCATTGCCAACTTTTCTTTTGTGTGCAACCCCGCGCCAACTCTGTTGACGTTATCCAACACGGCTGTAATGGCCTTGGCGCCGCTCTTTGGTGAAATCAGCGCAGAACCGACCAACGTGGCCCGAACAAACCGGCGCCGTTCGTTCGTGGCAGCTATTGAAGTCGTAGATTTCACATTCTGCCGTTTCACAAGACTAAGTATAACCGATTAGAAATCTTTGTCCACCACGTTATAACGCCTTCAGATTAGGTCTCTTTAGGCCTGTAGTACCGACGCCCCTTGAGCAAATCTGGGAAGTGTTCTTGTTGTCCCTTGGCCTGTGGATCATCGTGGACATAGCGATACCCCTTCCCGTACCCAAGCCCCTTCATCATCGAGGTCACGGCATTTCGTAAATGGAGCGGAACTCCAAGATTTCCATGGATTTTTGCATCCTCCAGGGCCTCAAGAAGTCCAATATAGGAGGCATTATCTTTTTGCCTGGTCGCGAGATAGGTCGTCCCCTGCGCCAAATTGATTTGGGCCTCGGGAAGCCCCACAAACTGCACGGCCTGAGCGACCGCAGCCGCAACCACCAGTCCCATCGGATCGGCATTCCCTATATCCTCGGAAGCAAAAATAACCAGGCGCCGCGCGATAAATTTCGGATCCTCCCCCCCTTCCAACATACGGGCGAGCCAATAGAGGGCGCCATCCGGATCGGAATCGCGCAGACTCTTAATATAGGCAGAGATGACGTTGTAATGTTCTTCGCCGGATTTGTCGTACCGGATCGACTTCTTCATCAGCGCTGCTTCCAACGCCGCGCTATCGACCAGGCGAACCCCACCTGATCCAGCCGGTTGCTGTACGACCACAAAATCCAGCGCCGTCAGGAGAGCCCTTGCATCGCCGTTGCCATAGGCAATCAGCCGTTGCCTGGCATCGGGTGACAGGCGGGCATTCCACTTCCCCAACCCGACCGCAGGGTCCGTGAGCGCACGGTCCAGAATATATCCCAGGGCCTCATCCGAAAGGGGCTTGAGCACAACGACCAATGAACGAGACAGAAGCGGTGAGATCACTTCAAATGAGGGATTCTCCGTGGTCGCCCCAACCAAGATGATCGTCCCCCGCTCGACGTGAGGCAGAAACGCATCCTGCTGTGCCTTGTTGAATCGATGAATCTCGTCGACAAAGAGAATGGTCCGTTGGCCGTTGATTACCTGACGTTGTTCTGCAGACTTGATGATAGCCCGCAGCTCGGGAACACCGCCTGTGACCGCTGAGAAGGGCACAAACTGCGCCTTTGTGTAGCGCGCGATGAGATGCGCCAGTGTTGTCTTCCCCGAGCCGGGCGGCCCCCAGAAGATGACGGAGGAGAGTTGATCTGCCTCGATCGCCCGCCGCAACGGCCGATCCGGCGCAGTGATGTCCTCTTGCCCAACGAAATCCCCAAACTCTCGTGGCCGCAGACGCTCGGCCAACGGAGCTTCAATGGATTTCTCTCCGTCAGGAGTACCAAACAAATCGGGAACCTGATCGCGCGGACTGGTCATGCAGAGCCTCAGCAATTGGGGAATTCTATACGCCTCTTCTTACCAGAGCAAACCGGCACCGCCCAGCTCAACAGGATGCTGAAAAAGTCCGCCAGCATCGTTCTCGCATCGTTCAGACCTTTAACGTATAGAAAGTGTTCAGGATTTCGGAATCACTTGAGGGGGTTTTCCGTTCGCCAAGCCGCATTACCAAGGGCGAACGGCCCACACGAAGTGCGGTGTGTACCTCCTCAGGCCTTCACTCGCTGCGGCCTTGCCCGCGGAACGGCGCGTCTTGGCGCGCCGGGGTTGGGAGGGTGAGAAGTCTAGCCTTTTTGAGCATCCTGCAGGGAGTGTTCTCCTGTTGTGCTAATTGCCGAACCATGAAGCTTCGACCTCCCCACTTAATTTTTCCACAGCCTGCTTGACGCTGCCGCCAGCCGATGCTACGAAGGGCACGCACAATGGAGAAGATATGAAGGCTCACATAAACGGCATCACCATCGCATACAGCGATCAAGGAACTGGCTTCCCCATCGTCTTTCTCCATGCCTTTCCCCTAAATCGGACCATGTGGGCGGCGCAAGAGAATGCGCTTTCCTCCCAATTCCGGATCATCACGATTGACCTGCGAGGGCACGGCGAATCCGATGCGCCGTTGTGGCACTATACGCTCAACCAATCAGCTGACGATGTGAGGGCGCTGTTGGACTATCTCACGATCCAACAGGCCATGTTCGTGGGACTCTCGATGGGGGGCTATATCCTCTTTGCATTCTATCGAAAGCACGCCGATCGCGTACAGGGACTCATCCTCGCGGGCACGAGGGCTCAGGCAGACACAGCGGAAGGAAAAGACGGGCGATTCCAAATGGCTCAGACAGCCTATAAGAGAGGGCCGTCAGCTATCGCCGACCTTATGATTCCGAAACTCCTCGCTCCCATGACCATTCAGACGAAACCGGATCTCGTCCAGCACGTGCGAGCCATGATCAAAAGCAACCAGATCAGCGGCATCGCAGGAGACTTGATGGCAATGGCGGAACGGCCCGACTCGATTCCACTCTTGAACCAAATTACTTGCCCCACCCAAATCATCGTCGGCGAATTGGACCAAGCAACCCCTCCCTCCGATGCCAAGCTCATGGCTGATCAGATCCCTAACACCCGCTTGGTCATCATTCCAAACGCCGCACACCTGTCGAACCTCGAACAGCCAGAAGCTTTCAATCAGATCGTCGCGACCTTCGCCTCAGAACTCGCCGAATGAG
>DATEPD010000032.1:0-2175 GCA_035273365.1 Nitrospiraceae bacterium
GATCGCCGTTGGTCTTGATGGCGGGCAAAACCCTTAATCTCATGCTCCAAATGGTCGATGCGCTCTCTAATTCGGCGGCGGTCTGTTTCGAGTTTCGTTTCGCCGGGGCCTCTGCTGCCAATGCCCCCGCCCAACCGCGAAAGGCTCGTTCCTTGACCGGAGAGACGGGGGAGGAGATAGCGAAGTTGCGCCAACTCCACCTGCACCTTGCCTTCTCGGCTATGCGCCCGTTGCGCAAAGATGTCGAGAATGAGCTGGGTCCGATCGATAACCGTCAAGTCGGTGATCTCTGAGATCTCGCGCACCTGAGCCGGAGCTAAATCTTGATCGAAAATGAGGAGGTCTGCGCCCTTTTGCATGGCGTGCATCAGCACGTCTTTGAGCTTGCCGCTTCCCAATTGAAACCGATGTGGACCGCTGTGCGTGCGTTGCACTAAACGGTCGATCACCGTGAGATCTGCAGAGGAAGCCAGTTCTGCCAACTCGGCGAGGCATTCTTCCTGCTCTGGTTTACTCTTGGGCGACGCGCTCACGAGGATGGCGGCCTGACCCTGGTCCGTCGTGTGCGATCCGTTCTGACGTTGGAGGTCTGACTCCAGTTCGTGGATGAATGTGTCGAAATTCACCGGACATTGATGCAGCAGCGTGGGCTTCAGCAATGTATATAACTGCCCCTGGGGACTGGGTGGAATCAGATGGGCCAGCGAAAGCAACCCTGGCTCCCCCTTGGGTGTGACAGCCAAGACACCGATCATGTCAAGTCGGAGCAGGCCCAGGATGGTGAGATCTTCCTGGGTCAGGGGTTGTTCCTTTACCTGAGAGCGGATTAGGCGAAGGCCCCTCAGCGATCGCGGGCTTGCACGATACGCGGCCAGTGTCGTCGGCGAGGGCTCAGTGCCGGCGCCGACCAAGACCTCTTGCACGGATCCTCGTCTGGTGATGACGAGGCCGATGGGACGGCGAATTTCGTGAGTAAACTGCGCGAGCGTTTTGGCCGCTTCAGACGAGAGGACTTCATCTACGGGTACACGTCGGCGATACAGCCGCTCAAGCATTGTGAGCTGGCCGGCACGGAGACCGAGGACCTGTCCGTAAATTTCTGGAATGGGCGTCGTTTCCTTATTGTCGTTGGTTTGATCGCCTGAACACAGGATCAAGCCAGCGAGGCTTGGGCATCGATGTCTAGGGATGCACGGAGCCCTGCCTGCAGAGCTTGCCTCCCCGCTGCCGCGATCATCGCGGCATTATCCGTACAGTAAGCCAGCGGAGGAAGGCTGAGGCACAAATCTTCAGATTGGGCTCGTTGTTGGAGCAGCGCGCGCAACCGTGAATTGGCGGATACTCCCCCGACGACAGCCAATGCACGGACTCCGGATGACCGTACTGCGGCAAAGGCCTTCTCAACCAAGACAGTGACGATGGCCTCCTGATAGCCGGCCGAGAGGTCAGCAACTCGCGCCGTACGAGACTTCTCATCCATTGCTTGAAGTCTGTAGAGCAAAGATGTCTTCAAACCACTAAAACTAAAATCAAGGCTCTTCTTCTTGAGATAGGAACGAGGAAAGGCAATGGCATCCGGGTTCCCTTGTTTGGCTAAACGATCGATGGCTGGTCCACCGGGGTATTCTAATCCAAGCAACTGAGCGCCCTTGTCAAAGGCCTCCCCTGCCGCATCGTCTCTTGTAGAGCCTAAGAGACTGCAGTGACCGTTGGGCTCCTTGTAATATAGATGGGTATGTCCACCCGAGACAACCAGGACCACGCAGGGTAAGGGAAATGCTGGGTCCTGCAACCAGGCGGAGGCGATGTGGCCTTCAAGATGGCTCACACCGACCACCGGAATATTTAAGGCGTAGGCGAGTGCCTTTGCATAGTTGACCCCGACGAGTAACGCGCCAGCCAGGCCGGGTCCTTGGGTGACGGCGATCCCGGCGAGATCCGTCCAGGAGAGATGGGCCTGTTGCAGTGCCTCGGCGGAGACCTCTTCAATCGATTCAATGTGGGCACGGGATGCCAGTTCAGGAACGACACCGCCGAATCGCCGATGAACGGCATGCTGCGATGTAATAATGTTCGAAAGGACGGTGCCGTCTTCGGAAAGTACCGCTGCGGCTGTTTCATCACAGGATGTTTCGATACCAAGGATAGGCCCAGGCAACCAGGCGGAGGTAGATC
>DATEPD010000033.1:0-10674 GCA_035273365.1 Nitrospiraceae bacterium
GATGCTCATTCCCCCACTCAACAGCTGGATGACGAACCACATGCCGAGGACGAACCCCGCTGCCACCCTTGTCGCGCCCAGGCCGGGCATCAGTACCAGTACGCGGGCTCGTGGGAACAGTAGAACATAAGCGCCTAGGACTCCGGAAATAGCACCGCTTGCTCCGACCATAGGAATAGTCGAGGAAGGGTCGGTGAAGGCGTGCCCCAAGGCGGCCAGAATTCCGCATAGCAGGTAGAACGCGACGTATTTCGCATGCCCCATGACATCTTCGATATTGTTCCCGAAGATCCAGAGGTACAGCATATTTCCTATGAGATGCATCCAGCCGCCATGGAGGAACATGCTCGTGACCAATGTGGTGTATGGGGGAATAGCTACGTCCATCTCAGAGAGGTCAGCCTGTCCGAACACGAGGGCCGGGATTGCTCCGTATTGAAAGACGAACCTCTCGCCTGAGTTGGTGGGAAGGCTGGCCTGATAAAAAAAGACTAGGACACAGGTTGCAATAAAACCGATCGTGACCACCGGCGTCATTTTGGTCGGGTTATCGTCGTGCAGAGGGATCATGGTGCCCTCACTGGGACGGGAGCCGGCGACGGTCGATGACCGATCGGGGGAGCGACGGGTTATCCGGCAATGAGCCATCAGGACCGAGGGAGACTGAAAACCCCGCGGCATGCGTATGGCCTCCACCGCCAAAAGATGCGGCAATGGCTCCCACGTCGGTCCCATCCTCTCGCGAGCGCATGCTGTAATAGCGGCGCCCATCGCGATCGTGCCACATGACGCAAAACGGATGCTCCGCGGAGAGGCGTTCACCGATCTGACTTGTCAAGACCGCACTGTGGACCGAGGGAACAACGGCTCCGTGAAAGTCGACTAAGATCGCTTCCGCCGCAAGTTTGTTCACGAGCTCGTTTTCATAACGCAAGATGGCTCGGCCTTCCTGTTCCAACTCCTCCTGCTTGAACTGACTCCAAACGCGATAATCGAATGGATAGGAGGCAACGGCGGCATTGATTTCCCGACTGGCGGGGAGCGCCCAAGCCCAGAGGTCTTTGTCTTGAACATAGTTAAGAAGCCACGGCGTCGGCTGATCGTGTGCCCATTCCCAGGCCAGAACCGCGCCAGACTTCTTCATGTCGAAATACGCATAGGGAAGGCCGGCGAGGGCTTTCTCCGCGGTGATATGATGGTCGAGCACAAGGAGCGCCTGCGTCTGAGCAGCCATGGTTTCCAGCGTTTCTCGGTCGTAACTGAAGTCCACGATGACCACTCGTTGGTCCTGCAGTCCTTCGGGAGGTGGATTGCCGTGCTTGACGGGAATGAACCGAGCCGCTGGGAATTGATTCCAGATCGCCCAGGCGGCGCCGAACCCATCAGCGCAATCAGCGTGATACAGCACGATGGTGGGGGGCTCAGGGAACGAATGCTGTGTGTGGGAGCCAGCCATCGTCGCAGAGCATACCATGATGCCTTGGGGAGACTAAAGCCTCTTTGTGAGGAGCGGTCAGAGTCTGTTGAGATGGTCGATCAGTTGACGCAATCGACTTGCGCTCTGGCGGTTGGAGATAAAGGCTAATCGAGGCAGGTCTCTCAGATCCGGTTCGTCGAGTTCTTCCGGAAGCGCACTACGAAGCTCAAAAGTGCCCTCAGATAACAGATCGCCAAACGCCTGATGAAGGCCAGCCACCTGATCGAGAGAGATGCTTGTTTTCAGCCGCATGACTAAAAGCCGTCCCACATATCGAATGGAATGGAATCGGCGGTAGAAACTCCTGATCTCATCGATCGCTTCATCCAGTGAAGAGGTGATTTTGAACAGGCTGAGATCTTCGGGGTTGATCAGTTGACGGCCAAGGAGTTGGCGCGTGACGAACGCGTACCACTCATCCCAATAGTCGCAACCGGGAGCCTGGAGACACACGATAGGTTGCGGGTCGCTCTTGCCGGTTTGGGCGAGGGTCAAAATCTCGAAACCTTCGTCATGCGTGCCGAATCCTCCGGGGAACAATGCAATCGCGTTTGCCTCTTTCTGAAAGATGAGTTTGCGGGTAAAGAAGTATTTGAATGTGACGAGTTTAGGGTCATCGGCAATGGTGGCATTCGGGCCTTGTTCGAAGGGCAGCATGATGTTGACACCGAAGCTGTTTTCGCGTCCGGCACCCTCCTGGCACGCACGCATGATCCCGTCGGCGCCCCCGGTTATAACCATGAACCCTTCTTCGACGATCTGACGTGAAAACTGAAAGGCCATCTGGTAATTTGGATTATCCGAAGCGGTGCGGGCCGAACCGAATATGCTGATTTTTCGCCGATCGCGATAATCATGAAAGACGCGGAAGGCGTGGCGCAGTTCTTTGACGGCGCGATTGACGATCTTGAGGTCCAGTATGTCCAAATGAGAATCGTGGAGCCGAAGCGTACCAGCGAGGAGTTCCTTCATGATGGCAGCTTGCAGGTCGTCTTCCGGGCATTCCAGCAGGAGGCGAATTTGGTTGAGCAGTTCTTCGTTCGAAGGGAGGGAACGGGTACGGGTCTGAGAGGTCTTCATTGAATTATCCATGCGCACTTTCCGTGGGACACAAAAATTCTACCAGCTGATCACCCGTCGGTCAAAAGAAAGGGTATACGTTGAGGCTAGGAGCGATTGGATAAAGGAGGCATGGTTTGAAGTGCCCAGGCCCTGATACGCGCGAGATCGGCCGACGAGAGGTCGGTGAACTGGATATCGACATGCCAGGTGCTGGCCCCGCTTGATGGTTCATGGGGTTCTGATTCGGGAATCCTGCTGGCCAGAACCCTTCCACATATGGTCAGGGGAGTGTTTTGGCCAGAAATGGAAAACGCCAGTACGACATTCGATTTTGCCGAGAGCTTCGTTGCAGATTCGACCAACGCACCGACGTGGTTTAACTGGGTGATCATGGCGTTATAGTGAGCTCCTTGTGCTGAGGCTCCTCCAATCACACTCACGACGACGGGGATCTTCGTGTCACGTCGGGACGGTGTGAGCATCAGGTCCTGTGCACTGAGTACCCCAACTGGCTGGTTTTGCTTGGTGACAATAAGGAGAGAGGCACCTGTTGCCACCATAAGTGTCGAGGCCTCAGCCAAGGCCTCATCGTACTCGATGAACTGCACAGGGCGCGTCATAATCGTCCGGACTTCGATGTCGTGCGGTTCGAGCCCCTGAGCGACGACTTTCTTGACAATGTCGGTCGGCGTCATGAGACCGAATCGGGTGTCGGTATCCTTGACGAGCAGGCAGGGTGCCTGTTCTCGTTCGAGCAACAGCGCCGCCTCGCTGACAGAGACGTCTCCCGGAATTTGCACGATCCCTGGTGTCATCATATGTGCAACCATAGTGTCTATGAGATGTGTCGTCTTGAAGGGCTTATCATTGTCGTGCGCCATGGGTCCGAGACCTCCCCCGATTCGCGCCTGCACGATTCGTGAGGGTTCCGCCTCCGGCGACGTAGGCCAAGTATAGCAGACGGGCCCCTCTCGACTAGGTCTTCCCTTGTCAAACAAGGGGTTCGGCGAATAGACTAGGCCAATTGTTCCGGCAGCACAAGGGGTGATTAATGGTTGATCCCGATTTCATTCATCAGGACTTTCAGCGTCGCCTTAGGGAGATACCGACGCAGGGGATGGGGCTGTCCGTCGACGTCTATACTCCCGATCTGTTCGAGCTGGTAAACACCCTCAGGGAGCGAGGACACCAGCTGGGTTATCTGGAAGTCTTTAAGGCGACAACGACCGTACTGACAAAGGTTCGACAGGCGATGCCGGATATACCGCTGGCGTACCACGGCGAAGGCCTGTGGATCACTCAGCCGGATATGCAAGCATCTCCGTGCTTTCAACAGGATGTCGACGAGATCGTCACGCACCTCAACATCATACAGAGTCTCTGGTTGAATCATGAATGTGCGATGAAGCAGATGGCAGGCTACTCGTTCGGCACCTATGTCCCGCCACTCTATACGCCGTTGAGTGCCAAGGTCGTGGCAGACAACATCGCGATGGTTCAGCAGGCGATGGATCGTCAGAGTGGGCGGGCAGGTGAAACTGCGCCGCTTTTTCTCTTGGAGATGCCGCCGCTTACATATTTCGCCGCAGCCACGATACCGATTCCCGATTTTTTTCGGCTCGTTACCGCGTCGGTGCCCTGCGGTCTCGTGCTGGACATCGGACACCTCTGGACCGTCTATCGCTATACTCCCGCCTGCGGACGGATGTCTCTCGAACAATTCGTCGGGCAATTCCTCGACAAATTTCCTTTGGAGCGGGTCGTAGAAATCCACATAGCAGGGCTGGCCTGCCATGAGTCGGTTGGTAAGGTATTGGGGGGAGCGGGGCTTCCTGAATGGATCGACGCCCATGCCGCTCCGATTCCGTCGATCCTCTTCACCATGCTTGAACAGGTCTTGTCCCATTCGAATCTCGTCAGTCTCCGGGCCGTGGCACTTGAAGTGGACACCAAACCGATTGAGATGATTGTGGAGGAATACGCAGAGGTCGTTCGGCGTTTCTCTCTTCTTGTTCAGCAGGTGATGGTCAGAGGATCGGCTGTCAACCAGCTGATCGACGAGGTGATGCCGCGTCAGGTCTTAGTCCAGGAGTCGTTGGGCCAGTCCGATCGACAGCAGCTCCTCGACGACTATGCGCGCTATGCGAAAATCATTTCAGGACAAGCCTCCTTGACAGGCTCAGAGTGGCAGGACGTGGCCGCGGAGGCAAGCGGGTTAACACGGTATCACACGTCCTACGTTCCGCACGAGATTCTCCATTGGGGAGGAGACCTTGCAGAGATGTTTCCGCAGACCTGCCGAGCTTTAGCAACGCGAGGTATCGGCCTGACAGAATTCGTGGCCTTCTGGTTTCGATCGCCGCGGCCGCTTACGCACTCGTACGATTTCTTCCTCCTCAAGATCGAACGGTTTTTCGAGTTTGTGACAGAGCGCGCGCCGGAGGCACGGGTCTGCGTCGAACAGGAATGCAACATGTTGCGTCTGGCCTATGCGCAGGCGAATGAAATGGGAGAACCGGTGATGGAGATGGAGCGACCCCGATGAGTTTCTGGCAATCACTCGCCAGACCGGTCATCGGGATGGCGCCGATGGATGGGGTCACCGATGCGACGTTTCGCCATACCGTGGCGATGCACGGGAAGCCGGACGTCTCCTTCACCGAGTTCACGCATGTGCATGACGTGTGTCGCGGACCCGAGTTCTTGTTGGACTCCCTCATTTATCATGAAGCTGAACGACCGATTGTGGCGCAGCTCTATGGAAAAGAGCCGGACCTCTTCTATCAGGCCGCCCATGCCGTGTGTGAGTTGGGGTTTGATGGATTGGACATCAACATGGGTTGTCCCTCGCGGAGTGTCGCCTCATCGGGATCAGGAGCGGGGCTCATCCGAACGCCGGATGTGGCCCAGGCCATTATCCAGGCCGCTCGACAGGGGATCGCCGATTGGGCGGCCGGCCAGACCCTTGGGGGGGCAGGGCTCAAGCCGGGCAGAGTCGCAGCGATTTGGCGAATGAACGAACAGCGAAAGGCCGCCCGCCCGCTTGTCCGACATACGATCCCCTTGTCTGTCAAGACACGGCTTGGCTACGACGTGGCGATCGTCGACCGATGGATCGAACATCTTCTTATGGAGCAGCCGGCAGTCATCTCCCTGCATGGCCGCACTTTGCAACAAATGTATCGAGGGGAAGCGGATTGGAACGCCATTGCTCGGGCAGCGGAGATCGTGCGGGGAAGCGGGACGTTGCTGTTCGGGAATGGAGACGTGCATAGTTATCATGACGTCGTCCGTCGCGTGCGGGACACTGGAGTCGATGGCGTGTTGGTCGGACGAGCCGCGCTCGGAGCTCCCTGGTTCTTTCGGCAGAAAGAGGAGGCACGGCTCGTTCTGCAGCAGCAGCTGTCTGAGGAGGGGCCCGAACCGTGGGTGCCGTCATTGGACGTTCGTTTCGAGATGTTGGTCGACCATGCTCGACGGTTCGAAGCGGCCTGTGGACAAGACCAGTTTCGGCGAATGCGTAAACATCTGGGATGGTACTGCAAAGGATTTCCCCATGCCGCCTCACTTCGAGCCGATATGTTCCGGGTCTCTTCGGTCACCGACTTGGAGCAGGTGCTCGCAGATTTTCGCATCCGTATTGCGAGTCTCACCGAGGCCTCCGACCAGATGCTGCTCGAACCCCTCGTCTCTGCTGAACCCTCTCCATTATAGATGGCACTTATTCTGGCTTCCACCTCTCCACGCCGCCACGAGTTGCTTGCCTTGTTGGGCCTCCAATTCGACGTCAGAACCCCGTGCTTCGAGGAGCGGCTGGTGGCTGACCGTCCGGCGATCGAGCAAGTGCAGTCCTTCGCCCAGGGCAAGGCCCAGTTGGTCGCGAAACAAGAGCCCGAAGCGATTGTGCTGGGAAGCGATACGGTGATTGAGTTGGATCAAGGCGTCCTCGGGAAGCCGGCAGATCTGGGAGAGGCCCGTGCGATGCTTCGACGCCTGGCCGGTCGTGATCATTATGTACACACGGCGGTCGCGCTCACCTGTTTAGCTCGTGCGATAGACGTCGTTGGCTTGTCTACGGCTGTCGTTCGGATGAAGCCATTCGATGAACGAGTGCATGAACATTATCTGGCGACGGGAGAAAGTTTCGGCAAGGCCGGTGCATACTCGATTCAGGGTAAGGGCGGCGACTTGGTCCATTCCGTTAACGGAGATTTCTTGACCGTGGTCGGATTGCCGCTCCGTCTGGTCTCTCACTTGCTTGGCCAAGCCGATGTGAAAGTTCCGGTCGATCTGAATGAACTCTATGTCACGAAACCCTATGCCAACTGGGCTCGCTTCCCAGGCTGATTATTGCAAAGGGGTAGAGGTTTTCGTACAATGCCGCCCCAATATTCGTCGTGAAGTTTAGGGGAAGGGTGATGAGCGTGCGATGCCTGATATCAGTGGTGCGAGCTGGTGGTGTTGCAGTCTGCGCGGTTGTGGGCCTGTTGACGGTTATGGGTCTCCAGCCAGTTTTGGCCATCGATGTGAAGCTTTCAATTATAGAGGCGCAGAAGGCCTTGGAAGCTGGGCGGGTGCCGATGGAGAAGGCCAACACCCCGGAGGACGTGAGGAAAGTCCTCCAGCAGGCCTCCATGGCTACGCGTGTAGGAGCCGACCCGGAGAAAGATCCCTGCGGAGCTAGTGCCATCCTCCGGACCAAACGCTATCGGCTTGAAGCCTTTGGCCGGCAGGAAGCGGCGGAGTCGAAGAAGCGGAAGATGGATGTGCGTATGCCCGACGAGTTCATCACGAAAGTCGTGGATATGCCCAATATGGAAATCGAAGTTCAGTTGTGTGGCGATGACGAATATTTTGCAGAAGGTGCTTTGGTCGAGTTGCAGCAGGGCTCTAAGAAGATCAAGCCCATCGATATTGGAAAGGCCGAACGTGGTCGAAAAAATGAGGGCAGCGGGCCGACCTACCGATCCCGCTTTACTGCACTGTTTGCGTATGAAACATTCGATCCCACTGCCGCGTCTGTTTTTGTCGTGAATCTTCTGGACGGACAAGAAGCGAGAATTCCCGCAGATCTTTCCAAGGTCAAGTAGGCACACCTCCTTGATCCTGTCCCGTGCTATCTGCCGCAATTGCTCCCAATGCCTGGCGGCCAGCTACCTATGGCTGTTCAAGCCTAACAGTGGTCCCACCTTTGCAGTTCTACACCTGTTGGTTGCCCAAAGTCTCAATGACGAAGCAAATATTGAGGCATTCTTCCCCCAAGGGGGACGATGTCTGTGGCTTTTCGCGCCAGAGCGGCCTTGACCATTTCCAGAGTAAAGGGCTAGCCTCTGGCGACTGGCCATCGTAGGCAGGGGAAACAAGAATGCCGGGACATAGTAAATCGAATGGTTCGCATTTAAAGGGATAACAGGACACGACTACGCAGGGTGCTCAAAAAGTTCTCCAGCAAGGTCGCAGTCGAATCGAAACCGGAGGCGTACCCTCTGGGGCGCACGGTGCGACGAATAAGGAGCACCACGTCTGTGCGCGCCGCCGAGTGGTGAGGCGGCCGGGTCCCCGTTGAGGATTTCGATGAGCCGAGAACGATGCCCGAGGAAAAGCGCGTCCCGGCGCGCGGGGGTTGGGCGGGTGAAAAAAGCGACTTTTTCAGCATCCTGTTGGAGAGGGAGTGCAGCATGACCGAAGAGTGGGGGGCAATTCTCGTCGTCGATGACGATGCGGAAATGCGGGAGCTTGTCTACGATGTGCTTAAGGGCCGCGGGCATCAGGTCACGAAGGCAGGGAGCGGACAAGAGGCCTTGAAGCGGTTGACCGAGCAAGACCACGCCGTCGTATTGACGGATTTGCGGATGAAAGGAATGTCGGGGGCGGAATTGCTGGTGGAGATCAGGCGTCTCTATCCGGACATCGGAGTCATTCTCATGACAGCCTTTGGGTCGGTAGACAACGCGGTCGAGGCGATGAAGCGGGGCGCCAGCGACTACTTGACCAAACCGGTGAAGAACGATGAGCTGGTTCGCGTCGTGGAACGGTGCATCCGCGAAGCGGCGTTACGACGTGAGGTAAACAGGCTCCGGCGCGAGGTCCGCAAGGAATACAGTTTTCATCAGATTATCGGCAAGAGTAAACCGATGCAGGAGATATTTGATTTGATCCGTCGCGTGGCCGACAGCCCGACGAATCTCCTGATCACCGGCGAGAGCGGAACCGGGAAGGAGTTGGTGGCCAAGGCGATCCATTACAACAGCGATCGACAGGATGCGCCGTTTATCCCCGTCAACTGTGCCGCTATTCCGGAACAGCTGCTCGAAAGCGAATTGTTTGGCCATATGCGAGGTGCCTTTACGGATGCGAAGGCCGATAAGCGGGGCCTCTTTGAAGAAGCGCAGAAGGGCACGCTGTTCCTCGACGAGATCAGTGAGCTGCCGCTGATGCTGCAGGCCAAGATTTTGCGCGCGATCCAGGAGAAAGAAATTCGTCGCGTAGGGGCCAACAAACCGATCGCCGTCGATGTGCGCATCATCGCAGCAACGAATCTCAATTTGACGGAAGAGGTCAAGGCGAAGCGTTTCCGTGAGGATCTATATTACCGGCTCAATGTCATCGAACTGCGCCTTCCTCCCCTGCGTGAGCGTCGGGAAGATATTCCGTTGCTCGTGAACGGGTTCATGAAGAAGTGTGCCGAATCTCGCGGGAAACAAATACAGGGTGTGAGCGAATCCGCGCTGGCGCTGTTGGTGGATTATGCCTGGCCGGGCAACGTACGGGAATTGGAAAATGTGATCGAGCGGGCGGTCACGCTTAGCCGAAGCGAGGAGATCGTCTCAGACGATCTGCCGCCACAGATTCAGGGGGCTCGTGGCGATCGGCGCGTGCTCGACGATGCGGCTGAACGGACCCTGCAGCTCGATGAAGTCGAGAAAGAATATATTCTCAAGATCCTCGAGAAAACTGGCGGCAATAAGTATCAGGCGGCCCACATGCTCGGGATCGATCGCAAGACGCTCTATCGGAAGCTGGGCGAGATCGATGAGAAGACAACAAGGTGAGCCCCGATTCGTTCGATAATAGTGGTGAACAGTGGCGTCTTCTTGTGGAGACCGCTCCCTATGGCATGCTGCTCGTTGATGAGCGTGGCACGATTGTGATGGTGAATGCCTCCGTGCTCCGTCAGTTCGGCTACGAGAGGGAAGAGTTGCTCGGCAAGTCAGTCGAGATGCTCGTTCCCGAAGCAGCACGATCTGGTCACCGGCAGTACCGAGCCGGGTTTGCACGGACTCCCCAGGTACGATCGATGGGAGGCGGGCGCGAGTTATTTGGTGTGCGGAAAGACGGGAGCGAGCTGGCTGTTGAAATCGGTCTCACACCTATGCAGACGGCCAAGGGGATGAGGGTGTTGGCATCGATCGTGGATATTTCAGAGCGCAAACGTCTGGAGATGCAACTCCGACGGGCTGAGCGATTGGCGGAATTGGGCACACTGGCTTCGGGCATGGCGCATGAAATCGGTACGCCGATGAACGTGATCCTCGGGCGTGCGGAATATCTCCTTCAGCGTGCCGCCGATGAAGGAATGAAAAAGGGCCTGACCACGATCATCACGCAGGTTGAGCGCATCACCAAGGTGATGAAACAACTCCTTGCCTTTGCCCGACGGAGGACACCGGAGTGGCGGACCGTCGATCTCAGTGAGATCGTGGACGATACTCTGGAGATGTTTCAGGAACGGATTGCCCAAAGTTGCATCACGATTGACAAGGCGATTGAACCGTCATTGCCTCCTGTTCATGCCGATCGGGACCAACTCATCCAGGTGCTCATCAATCTAGTGATGAATAGCATCCATGCCATGCCGGAGGGGGGACAACTCAAGCTGAGCCTCGCACGTGAGGGTAGGTACATCTGCCTCGGCCTATCCGATACCGGCCATGGGATGCCGGAAGAGATTCGTTCAAAGGTATTTGAGCCATTTTTTACGACGAAAGATTTTGGGAAAGGAACCGGTCTAGGCCTCACGGTCGTGAAAGGTATCATCGAAGAACATGGCGGGACCATCAATGTGGAGAGTATCGTCGATAAGGGTACGACATTTTGGATCCGACTTCCTCTTGACAAGACTCCAACTGCGGCTA
>DATEPD010000034.1:0-3184 GCA_035273365.1 Nitrospiraceae bacterium
CCGATATTCTCACAAACCTTTCTTGGCAGAGGAGGAGAGGCCGATGTTTTTTGAACAGGAAAACATAGGAGACGATAGGAACTCTCCAGAAGGCTTGGAATCTGACGACGAGGCGCTCGAAACTGGGGAGTGTACGGGGGACCCCTATACGTGCCAGTGCCTAGCCTGCCGCGAGTTATGGCGCGATGTCAAAGTGGATCGGGCCTATGATGAACGCCACGATGCAGCGTGATCATGGGGGCCCTGTGAAAAAATCTATGGCGGTTATGGATTGTTCGAGCCCGAATTGAAAGGAGGCGCTCATGAGACAGGCATTCATTTTTCTCTGGATCTGGCTCGCAACGTTGTGGCCCATGTTTGCATCAGCAGAAGAGGAAGCTGTGAACGGCGGTTATCGCGGGATAGCCACTCTGTATTACATTGTTATATGGAGCATATTGTCCTTTGGATTATACGACGCTTTTGGGAAAAAGGCCCTTTACGTCGGCGCTCCCATCCTTGGACTCGGTATTTATCTCATCCTGCCCTCGACATAACCATGATATGGGCATTGTCGGCGACGCAGGCGTTTACCTTAGGTCTCACCTTGTCGAGTTTCGATGTGCATGCTGTAGTCTTTGGCCCTCAGGCTGGCCGTTTCATTGCTCCTCGTGTGCTTCGAGATCGAACTATATAAGATTTCTTCTTGAAAAAGAGTTTCCGTCCTTCAAGTACAAAGCCACCCTTTCGGATGGTCCGATTTTGTTCATTTTTCAATCGTTTGAGGAAAGAGCATCTCTTTTCCAATAGGCGTCCCAACAGTTCACGACACTCGGATAAACCCTAGGCTGGTATCGTCCAGTCTGCTGAACCAATCAAGAAGCGACGCAGAGGTTTGATTGCTCGGTCTCGAGGAGAAAAGGGATGCTCAACCAAACTCGGTGTCTCCCTAGTTTCGCTGACACAAGGGAAGACAGAGAATAATTTACCTGGCAGTTGATTCTCTAGACTATGTTCGACAGACGTTGACGTCTGCTCCAAAAACGACGGCAGCTGAAAACAGAGTACGATGTCGGCTTCGGAGGGTCCTCGACGAAAGGAGGGGACCCATAACGCGGTCAAGATTCTCAGAGGAACAGAGCGTCTATGCATCAAACAGGACTCAAAGGCTCTTTGAGTCGGGAGGTCAATATGAAAACTCGCTGCTGGATATGGACGTTAACAGTAATACTCCTTGCTCTGCTTGGTACAGAGGCCCAGGCCGGCAGAACGCTTCGTGATTTTAGTGGTGATGCCATGCAGCGCTATGACAGTCAGATGATGTCGTCTCCATTGACCTACTTCCCTGGCACCTTCGGAATATCCGTTTGGCCATTCATCGCCTATCCCCCGGCCCCCTCTATGACGATCGTGAACGTCCAGGTTCAAGTTCCTGAGCTGGATCAACGGCCCATGCCACCGCCAACACCCCCCGCACACTCAAAATTTTGGACCGCTCGGTGTGGAGGTTTTGTCGAACTCGAAGTGAGTTCGACGATGAATCTGATGGAAGAGGAAGGAAAACCCTGCTCTCCTTGACGAGAACTGAAAGGCTGCACCGATGGTGCTCTCAGCATGAGAAAACCTCCTCTCCTGCGAGTGACGCAGAATCATTCCTACGCCACAAACAGTGGGAAAAGGATGTTAGCCCGAGAAGAATAATAAATTCCCTGGACAAGGAAGCGATTCTACGAGCCTCCTGCACCTCGTTTTCTATCGATTAATTGTTCTATGCAAAACAGCTCGGGCGGCAAATCCGACACGACGGGGAGGGAGATCTGATGACAATGGATTACAAAGACACGATCCGTATCGCGGCAGTGGGTGACCTCCATTGTCCAAAAACGCCTGATGACGTCCTTCGTGCTGTTTTTAAGTATGCCAATGAGGAGGCAGAAGTCCTGTTGCTCTGCGGCGATCTGACGGATTACGGAAAACCCGAGGAGGCTGTCACATTGGCCAAGCTACTGAGTGATGTAAGAATCCCTATGCTTGGCGTGCTGGGCAATCATGATTACGAATCTGGTCAGCCTCATGACGTTGAGCGAATTCTCTGCGAGGCCGGACTCCTCATATTAGATGGGGACTTCCGTATCCTCCATGACATCGGGTTCGTGGGCGCAAAGGGATTCGCGGGTGGGTTCGGAGAGCGAGCCTTGCAACCTTGGGGGGAAGACGTTTTAAAACACTTTGTTCGTGAAGCCATTGATGAGGCGTTGAAGTTGGAATCCGCCCTGGCAAAGGTGCAGGTCTCCCGACGAATTGTATTAATGCACTATGCTCCGATCGCTCAGACCACCTATGGGGAGCCACCTGAGATCGTCCCATTTCTCGGATCCAGCCGGTTGGAGGAAGCATTGAATCGCTATCCCATAGTAGCGGCCTTTCATGGACATGCACACCACGGTTCGCTGGAAGGCCGCACAAGAGATCAAGTACCGATCTACAATGTCGCGCTTCCTTTATTGCAGCGAATGTGTCCTGACCGCCCCCCCGTCCGAATCTTGGAGGTGCCATGCCTCGTCGCGACATGACACAACTGAATTCACTCGTCTATCAGAGGTTCACCGTGCCGAGTGTAGAACGAAAAGTCTATCTCGATGTCATCGAGATCTTGACGGACCGACACATTCCCTTCCTCGTCGGTGGTGGAATGGCACTCGCCTTCTACACCGGCTTGGAGCGTGCCACAAAAGATTTAGACCTCATAGTGCTCCCACGCAATGCTTCGAGAGCCATGGAAATCGCTGCAGCTGCGGGGTATCAGACCAAGCTGCGGTTCGAGCATTGGCTAGGAAAGTTGTCGAAGGACGATGTGGTAGTCGATATCATTTTCGGCTCCGGAAATGGGCTTTGCGTAGTGGACGAGGAGTGGTTCGACCATGCGATTTCAGGAACAATGTTTAATCGAGCCGTGGAATTTTGTGCTCCGGAAGAAATCATTTGGTCCAAAGCGTTTGTGATGGAACGCAATCGATTCGATGGCGCCGATATCGCACATTTGATTGCCGCCAAGGGAGAAGAGCTTGATTGGGCGCGGTTACTTCGTCGCTTCCATACACACTGGCGCGTGCTGTTCAGTCATCTGATTCTTTGCAGCTATATCTTTCCTTCGAATCGCTCGATGATACCGGACTGGGTGATCGCGCAGTTGCTTCGCCAAACT
>DATEPD010000035.1:0-4741 GCA_035273365.1 Nitrospiraceae bacterium
AGGTGGTGCAGAGTTCACGAATTCGTTTCAGATAGCCCGGAGGAGAGGGCAGCATTCCGGCGGCAGCTTGTACAAGAGGCTCGATGATGAAGCCGGCCAGTTCACGGTGACGCTCTTTAAGTATCCGTTCAATCGGATCGATGCAGGCCATCCCGCACGAAGAGTAAGTCAACCCCAATGGACAGCGATAACAATAGGGCGGGTCGGCCTCTACGGTGGGGAACAAGAGCGACTTAAATCGCGCATGGAAAACCGCGATGTTGCCTACGCTGACCGCACCGATGGTATCGCCGTGGTAGGCCATTTTCAGATGGAGAAACGTATTTTTTGAACCGGCCTCGGGGTGACGTTGCTGCCAGTATTGCACCGCCATTTTGAGCGCGATTTCGACTGCGGTGGATCCATTGTCGGAGTAGAATACCCGCTTCAGGCCTTTGGGTGCGATCTGAATCAAGGCTCGCGCGAGCTGAATTGCCGGTGGATTGGTGAGTCCGAGCAACGTGGAGTGTGCGATTCTGTCGAGCTGCTTCTTGACGGCTCGGTCGAGCGCCGGATGGCGATGGCCATGGAGATTGACCCAGATCGACGAGGTCCCATCGAGGAACCTCTTCCCTTTTGTATCAATCAAGTAGGGCCCTTTCCCCCGCGCGATAATGAGCGGCTCCTCCTGTTCCCATTCCTGCATTTGGGTGAAGGGATGCCAGAGGTATTGGTGATCCCAGTCAATCAGCTGTCGAGTAGAAGGTCCTTGTGCCATGGTAGAGGAGTCGTAGAAGCAGAAGCGCGAATGGCGAATAGCTCGAAATCAAAAAAAGATGTTGCCGGTGCAGCGCGGAACGGATTATACGAGGGGGCGATTACTTTGACAACCTCGGGGGCAGTAACTATAATAACGCGATGTTATTGGGAAAAGAGTTAGAATTTGCAAAGCCTCATACGCAATTTCTCGATTATTGCCCATATCGATCACGGCAAATCCACCCTCGCTGACCGGTTCCTGGAAGCCACGGGCGCTGTCACGGCCCGAGAATCGAAAGACCAGATTCTCGACGCGATGGATCTGGAGCGTGAACGCGGGATCACGATCAAGGCCCACGCGGTCGCGGTTCGGTATCGGGCCAAGGATGGGAAGACCTATGCCTTGCATTTGATCGATACACCGGGCCACGTCGACTTTACCTATGAAGTCTCGCGGAGTTTGGCGGCCTGCGAGGGCGCGCTCTTGCTCGTGGATGCGACCCAGGGCGTGCAGGCTCAAACGATTGCCAATGTGAATCTGGCGATGGCCAATCACCTCACGATCATCCCGGTCATCAATAAGATTGATCTTGCGAGCGCCGATCTGGAAGGCACCAAGCAATCGATTTCCGACGTGCTGATGCTGGACGCAACCGATGCTTTGCCGATCAGCGCGAAAGAGGGAAACGGTGTACCAGAGGTGCTGGAAGCAATCATTGCCAGGATCCCTCCACCTTCTGGCGACCCCAAGGCACCGCTCAAGGCGCTCATTTTCGATTCCTGGTTCGATAATTATCAGGGCGTGATTGTGCTGACGAGAGTCGTGGATGGAGCTCTGCGGCCGGGGATGAAAATCAAAGTCATGTCGAACGATCGGATGTTTGAAGTGATGGAAGTCGGCCAATTTACCCCCAAACGGACCAAAAGGACCGAGCTGCTGACCGGCGAGGTTGGGTATCTTTGTGCGAACATGAGAGAAGTCGCGGACGTCAAAATCGGCGATACACTCACGGATGCAGTGTCGCCGACGAGTGCGCCTTTTCCCGGCTATAAAGAGGTGAAGCCGCTGGTGTTCTGCGGACTCTATCCCACAGACACGGCCCGGTACGAAGATCTGCGCGATGCGCTGATCAAACTGCGGTTGAACGACTCCTCCTTTGTCTATGAACCGGAGACGTCTCTTGCGTTGGGGTTTGGGTTTCGATGCGGTTTTTTGGGTCTGCTGCACATGGAAATCATTCAGGAGCGGCTCGAGCGTGAGTATAATCTGACGCTGCTGACTACT
This sequence comes from Nitrospiraceae bacterium, assembly GCA_035273365.1. Lineage (GTDB taxonomy): Bacteria > Nitrospirota > Nitrospiria > Nitrospirales > Nitrospiraceae > Palsa-1315. Next base: position 2,024 of record DATEPD010000035.1, read on the forward strand.
TCGCCGACCGTTGTCTATCGCGTGCTGACGACGAAGGGGGAGGTACTCGAGGTTAATAACCCGTCACAGCTTCCGCCCCCCAGCAGTATCGATTCGTTCGAGGAGCCGTTTATTCTGGCGTCGATCATTACGCCCGAACGATACATGGGGGCCATCCTCCAGCTCTGTCAGGAGCGGCGAGGAATTCAACGGAGCCTGCATTTTCTCGATCCGACTCGGGTGGTGATCAGTTACGAACTGCCGCTCAACGAAGTCATTCTCGATTTTTACGATAAACTCAAGTCGCGCACACAGGGCTATGCTTCGCTCGATTATGAGGTGCTCGGCTATCGCGAATCCGATCTCGTGAGGCTCGATATTTTATTGAACGGCGAGGCGGTCGATGCCTTGTCGTTTATCACCCATAAAGATCGTTCCATTCAGCGCGGACGTCATCTGGCCGAAAAAATGAAGGAACTCATTCCCCGGCAGATGTATGAGATTGCCATTCAGGCGGCGATCGGGAGCAAGATCATCGCGCGTGAGACGATTGGAGCCATGAAGAAGAACGTCCTTGCGAAATGCTACGGCGGCGATATTACGAGGAAACGGAAGCTCCTTGAGAAACAGAAGGAAGGAAAGAAGCGCATGAAATCCGTGGGAAGCGTGGAAGTGCCGCAAGAGGCGTTCCTCGCGATCTTGAAAGTCGGTGAGGAATGAGCGGGGAGCCGAAACGCCCCCCATCGGACGACCTCAGGCCCACGACCCAACCGGGACGGACAGATGCCACAGGAGCGCCGGCGGTATTCGCCGAACCATCGGCGGTGTCTCAGCCCGCCAGGAAGTCGCTTTTTCGCGAATATACCGAAGCCATTATCGTGGCGATGCTCCTGGCCTTTGCGATCCGCGTATTTGTCGTCCAGGCCTTCAAGATTCCCTCTGGCTCGATGATCCCGACGTTGTTGATCGGGGATCATATTCTGGTCAGCAAATTGTCTTACGGCATTCAATGGCCCAGCCAGTGCAAGTTTCAAGCGGGGTTTCCTCCCATCAATTGCTACGCCTCGCAGGCACTCGTCGAATTCGGCAAGCCGCAGCGGGGAGACATCATCGTCTTCCGGTTTCCCGAAGACGAAGAAAAGGATTTCATCAAACGGGTGGTGGGGACCCCGGGCGATACCGTGCAACTTCGCAATAAAGCCGTGCTGGTGAATGGGGTCGTGCTCGATGATAAACCATTCACCCAACGAATCGATCCGGGGGTCATCGACGGCACAATCAATCCGCGCGACAATTTCGGTCCGGTGACAGTTCCGGATGGCGCCTATTTCGTGATGGGCGACAATCGCGACCAGAGCTTGGACAGCCGGTTTTGGGGGTTCGTGCGCGAGGAGAAAATTCGCGGCAAAGCGTTCCGTATTTACTGGTCGTGGAACGGGCAAGGTCAATGGACGGAGTGGGTCAGATGGGATCGATTCGGCAAAGCCATTCAATAGGAAAAACCACACGCCAGGCCCCGTCAGGCTCCAGGGCTCAGGGTGGGGCTGCCGCGTCGCCCACCGTGCTACGGCAGTATATCTCGCGGTTCCCGCAAGCCTCTGTACTTGTCATCGGCGACCTCATTCTGGACCATTATATCTGGGGCCGTGTGAGCCGCATCTCGCCGGAAGCGCCGGTGCCGGTAGTCCATGTCGATTCCGAGTCCTTGAAGCTCGGTGGCGCCGCAAACGTATTCAATAACATTCTGGCCTTGGGAGGGAAGGCGGACCTCTGCGGCGTCATCGGCTCGGATGAAAGCGGCCGTATGCTCCTCAAGGAGTTGGGATCGACACGTTCTGGGCGTGGAGGGGTCGTAATTGACCAGGACCGCCCGACCACCAGGAAGTCCCGTGTCATTGCACATAATCAGCAGATTGTACGGTACGATGTGGAGAGACGTGCTGAACTCAAACCGGCGATGCAACGACGGATTCTCCGCTACGTGGAGTCACGGTTACGGGAGCTATCCTGTCTCGTGGTCTCGGACTATGCCAAGGGGGTGGTCAGTGCTACGCTGATGTCGGAACTCACGCGTCTTGCTGCACTTCGTGGAATACCCGTGGTCGTCGATCCGAAAGTCGAACACTTCAGCTATTACAAGGGAGCAACGGTCATCACGCCGAATCATCTTGAGGCGACACAAGCCGCCGGGGTACACGGCGATGACGACCAGACCAACAACGAGGCGGGCGCAATCCTACGGCAGCGGTTAGGATGCCAAGCAGTGCTCATTACGCGGGGCGAAAAAGGGATGAGCTTGTACGAGGGGGAAGACATCTCTTGGCACATTCCCACACAAGCCCGCCAAGTCTTCGATGTCACCGGGGCGGGGGATACGGTGGTTGGGACATTGGCCCTCGCGCTGTCGACCGGTGCCTCGACAAGAGATGCGGCGACGCTGGCTAACTACGCTGCTGGTATCGTCGTCGGTATGGTCGGCACCGCGACCGTATCGGCACAGCAGCTCTCGGAGGCTCTTGGCCATGACTAACAGGATGCTGAAAAAGTCCGCCAGCGGCGTTCTCGCTGCGCTCAGAGGCTCAACGTACCGAAGCGTACGCCTCGCCTCTTCGCTTGCTGCGGCCTTGCTGGACGGCCTTTTTGAGCATCCTGCATGGTGTGCTCTGTTGTCCTAGATGCACAGACCAAATGAAATCCAAGCGTACCGATAGAGTTTTTTCGCAGCCTGCTAAAGCCACG
>DATEPD010000036.1:0-7028 GCA_035273365.1 Nitrospiraceae bacterium
GATGCTCATCTGTGCGAGGTTATAGCTGAGTCGCGGTTGAACCCCTATCGACAAAACTAGGATTGTCTTGTCGAATCGAGTGAACCAACTCTGTCGTGGATTGTGCGACAGGCAAAGGAAGGTGACGGGTCAGTATTTCCGGGAACGATCCTGTGCATATCGGATAGGCTTGGTAGCCGGTTAAGCTCTATTCCCATGAGACTTTCGAAGCTGACAGGTTGTCTGCTGCGGAATCATTACTCCCGGACGGCAGGGTCAACTCGAAGTAGTAGAAACATCGAATCATTTTCCGTCATAACCGTCATGCGCTTTTGCTAGAGCCGGACAGTTTGTTCTCTGATCATTTGAGAGGTGCACCGCTGCATTCGAACGTGATGAAGGTGGTCGGTCAAACCAATCTCCTCGCAAGAATCGAGAGGTTCCATTCACTTCTTCCATCGCAGCACGTCTCATTTTCAGCTGTGGGCGTTAAACGGTATTAGCCTTGCACTCGAACGGTTGGGTGAAGGGCACGGACCGGCAACGTGAGGCGGGCCGTGTGAACACATTTCCATTCCAAGGGCACGTAACAAAAGGAGAAAGCGATGGCACAATCAGTGAGATCAATTCCAGCCGGTTATCACGCCGTCACCCCGTCGCTCACGACCAAGGATGTTGAGAAGGCGATTGGGTTTTACAAACGTGCATTCGGGGCGGAAGAGCGCATGCGCTTCCTTGGACCCGATGAGAAGAGCATCATGCACGCAGAAATCAAGATCGGGGATTCGATCATGATGCTGGGTGAGGAGCACCCCGAGATGGGATGTCAGGGGCCGCAGAGTCTGGGAGGAACGCCCGTGAATCTCTATCTCTATGTTGAAGATGCGGATCAGGCCTTCACCCGCGCTGTGTCAGCTGGCGCGAAAGCGGACATGCCGGTGACGGATATGTTCTGGGGCGATCGCTGTGGGCAGCTCACGGATCCATTCGGCCACAGATGGAACCTGGCGACCCGCAAGGAGAACCTCACGCCGGAGGAAATCAAGAAACGCGCGGGGGTGTTCTTTGCTGAAAAGGCTATGCAGGCCCGGTAATTCATTCGAGGTCTGCTAAGTAACACCGAGGAAATTTGTGGCAGGTTGCTCAGTCCAGTGTCTTTGCGGCAATCATGGTGCCCTGAGGCGCAAGGAGGTACCCATGAGATCTTTGATGAGACCAGTCCTGTTCACGCTGCTCATGCCATTGCTGATGTTGACAGGGTGCAGCCATACTATTCCCACGAGCGATAGAGTGCCCCAGCCGCCGCCTCAAATAGGCAAAGCCCCACCAGTTATCGCACCGCTGAATGCCAGTGGCAAACAAGCGCAGGCTCCCGAATCGATATTGCCTGTGACCCTCACGACCGATCTCACTCCGGTGCAACGGACCATTGAGGCGGCAGTGCCTGAGCGGATCACCGATACGGACCAACCGGTCACGAACCTACTCGCGAACGACTATCGCTGGCAGTTTGTCCGGGAAGGTGCACCGGAGGTACTCATCCAGGATGGGCTCGTAAAGTATCAGGCGGTCTACCGGGGAGAGATCGAATCAAGGGCTGCACGTGCCTGCCGGCTCGACCCGCTCTTCCCCGTGCTGGAGGGGACAGGACGACTCATGCTGCGCGAACAGGACCAGGGACTTCTCCTCATGATGAGCGATTCAAGAATCTCTATAAACTTGAAACCGGAGAGCGACAGCAAATGCAACATGTTTAACAGTGCGGTGAACGATCAGTTGGCTGAGTTGTTCAGACAGGAAGTGATCAATCAGGAAATCGGCCAAGCTCTTGAGAGGGCCGGTTACTCCATTCCGATTCAGCTCGTCTGGGACCGCCTACAGAAGCCCATGGTCGTCGGGCAAGCAAGCAGCCAGCTTTGTCTATACGGCAAAGCGCAGGAATTCACTGTCGGCTCGTTCAAGGGGACGGCACGACAGACGACGATCGTGGGGCTCGCTCGGGAAACACCGATCGCCTTGTACCAGACACCATGCCAAGAATCGGTGACCTCACCTCCGTTAAATGTCCATATGGACAACACGTCTGTTGCCGTGCAGGAGGGACAGCCATATAAAATCCTCCTCTCTGTACCGGTGCCCTATGCCGTACTCACGCAACAACTGCAAGATAAATTGTTCCATCAGGAATTGAAGCTGCTCACGACGTTCAACAATACGTTGACAATCGAACGTGCGGTCGCATCCGATGTCAACGGACGTTCTCTCCTCTCCGTGGAAACCAGCGGTGCCGTAAGTGGCACCCTCTACTACTGGGGCACGCCGCGTCTCGACTCAGAGGGTAATGTGATCACAATTCCGGATCTCCAGATGGCCAATGAAACAAAGATCGCGTTGGATGAGGTGAAGGCCGGATACTGGCAAACGGTAGATGATGAATTGGGACCACGCTTGCGGCAAGCCTCCATGATCGAGTTGGCGCGACGGATCGGAAATATGAAGAGTGCATTGAGCGGCCAGCATAAGTCTGGAGGGTTAGTCATGGATTTGTTGATGGGACGCCAGGAAGGCGGTCAGGTTTCCTCGACCAAAGACGCGCTTGTGGCCGATGTCTTGTTGGAAGGTACTGCCAGCGCCATCGGCCGATTACCAATCAAGCAGCAGGCTGAGGGCGATGGAACCGAAAAGACACGCCTCATGGAAGCACCGGCCGACAACGCACCACGGAAGGCGGCGCGTATTTCGGATTATAGTTCGTTGGAACAATGAGCTGGGTGCGGTGCCTGAAGGGTTGAGTATACTCCAACCACAGGCACCGCTCATCGGCTTGGGGATGCTGAGGTGAAGCGGGAGGAAATTCAGCGACCGTTTTTCAGGGATTCCGAGAAGACAATCTGGAAACCTCTAAGGGGGGCCATTGAAGATCTATAGATACAGTTATGGAGATGCAACGGCGATCTCCCTCTTCCTAGTACCCTTGATGGCAATCTGTTGGCTCTCCGCGGCCTCGGCAGCTGACGTCACACCACCCCCCCCACCTCCTTCAGAATCACGTCCTGACGGTCCTCAAGCACCCAATACACCTCCGCCTTCACGAATAGATCCCGGTATTGAAAGGCGTCCCCAGACGATTCCAGACCCGCGTTCATCCGTGACACCGCCTAATGTCGATCCCAAGATGACGATCGATCCGGAAACGGCTCCTCCGGCCAGGGAGAAACAGAAGCCAAGCAGCCCTGACGCCCCTCCTACCAATCCCCCCACTCGCTAATTGGCATCGGAGGCCTCACGTTTGTCCTTGCAAGAAGTCGATAATCCGATTCTCTGCCCAGTAGGGATCTTCCCCCCTCTTAGGCCGGTGAAAGAACCCGCAATGGCCCCCGTGGCGCGGCGCGATCATCCGGATCCGAGGATGGCGCTGAATCAGCGGTCCCGTAAACATAGAGTAAGGAATGAAGGGATCATCCTGTGCCGTGATGATCAGGATGGGGACGGCGATAGTATCAAGCACATGACATGCGCCTGTGCGACTATAGTAATCGGCTTCGCTCGCATATCCTCCGTCCGGGGCGGTATAGCGGTCGTCAAATTCTCTCAACCGCCTGATACGATCGAGTTTCGTGAGATCCCACTTGCCGGGGAAGAGCGCGGCCTTTCGCCGCAATCGTGCCTTCAATTTCACGAGAAACCGTCTGTGATACATCCAGTTTCGCGGCTGCTCCAACGCCTCGACGCATTGCGGGGGGTCGATAGTCGGGCAGATCGCGATCGTGCCGGTCAATGCAGCTTCTGACGAGCCGGCTTCTCCAGTTGCCTTCAGGACAAGATTTCCTCCCATCGAATAGCCGACAAGCCAGATGCGATCGAGCCCATCCACACGTGCCAACTCATGGACGATCGCTCGGTAGTCCTGACTCAAGCCGCTATTATAAAGTGTCGGGGTGAGGTGCTCGGTCCCGCCACAGGTACGTTGGTTCAACCGGACGACGTTGAATCCCGCGCGATAGGCTTTCGCGGCGATGCCGCGCATATAGTGAGACTCGCTGCAGCCTTCAAGGCCGTGCACGAGGACCACGGTCTGGCAGGCTATGCGCTGTGGCTGCCAGTGGCAGAAGCCGAGTAGCTGGGTGTGAGACTCGGTGGTGAAGAGCCGTGACTCGGTCGGGACCCCGGCAAGCAGTGCTCGGCGAGGCCAACAGAGTGGGAGCACGGTCATGAGATGTGGATTGTGGAGCCAGGCGGCCGGTGCAAAATCTCGCCTGTCGGGTGATAGTGAGGTGATCATATGGAAACGTTCTCTATAGTTCCGCAGCAGGTATCAAAAAAGACGACACATCGGGAAAGGAGTGCTTCTATCCATTCGGCTAGCTATAGCCGTGCTCGCAGTTCTCGGAGAAGCCTGATGTGGCAGGCGAAGGAGCAGCGATGAAGAATGGACTATCTAACAGCTAGACCATTCACCTGGCAAGCTTCCGAAGGACATCGCCGTCACTCATAAAAGCCTACAACCCGACAGGGGATATTGCAAGCAGTCGGCGGAGTCCTCAAGAAATCTAGAATACCGAAGAGAGGTGCTAAAAAGGGTTTAGGCGGCGACACATGACGATTGCCGCCGGTATGAGGGAATGTGACTCTTGAAAGAAAGTGTGTATCCGTTTAGCGCATGGCGCGAGGCAGTTTGGGCGGCGTCCTCGCGCTGTCACAGACCACGCGGGTTATTCCAAGGACAGAGGAACCTGTCATAGTCCGGGCGGCGATTCTCTGGTGAGCCTCATCGGCCGGAGAATCCTTCTCGATCATGGTCCTCATACTGATTGACCTACGTATCGAAAGTCCCGGAGCTGTGGTTCGATGGGCGCTTAGGTGGCTACCGGCTCTCACGCATGCCAACGATTCCCATCCAATAATTACTTCTCTGCAGCCATCCCCATGACCATCATGACGGCTCCGACAAACACGACGATCGCGATTCCCGAATACAGCATGCCATTTAACAACGCAGTCGCCATCATGATGTTCCTCCTTTCAGGAAACAGAGACAATCCGAGCTCAACTCCCCCTCAAGAATCACTTCTGTGTAACCATCCCCATGCCATCGCCAAGACCCCAAGCAAAGAGACATACAGCGCGCCATTCATCAATATTGCCGTTCTCATGAAGTTCCTCCTTCCAGGAATCCGTACGATCCCCCTCACCTGAAATAATGAGTTGAATTGTGCGAACAGAGTCCACATAAAGCACAGGCCGTGCCACACCAACTCGTTTCAACTCGTCTCTTGTAACAGATTGAAATGCTTGCTCTTCTTGCAGTCACTGTAAAATCACAGTGAAGTAAGGCGCGATGGATCGCGCCCGCTGGTGGGCTCAGTGCGCGACTGATCGCGTGCGAAATCTATGGAGCACGTGATTGTGTGCGACAGATGTTCTGGTTCTTCAGCTGGGAGTCCGTGCAAGTATGACTTCGAGGCGAGGCGAAGGAGCCGCCGGCAGATGAGCGGCGCAAGGCGAAAAAGCCGGAGGCTCATCCGCTGGAATACGGTGAGGATGTTTCTGGCAGACAACGATGCAGATGCAGACAGATTATCTGCCGCAGTAAATGGCGTTACTCTGACAGCTTCTTGGTAGGCGGTCGCTTCATCCCAAACTGCTTCATCCTGCTGCGCAATGTGCTCGGAGGGATTCCCAAACGCACGGCCGCGCCATCGGGACCTGCGATGGACCAATTTGTCATGGTGAGGGTCTGTAAAATATGCCGCCGTTCGAGTTCTTTGAGGTCAGCCGGTGGCGGGGCAGCGGCGGAGGTTTCTTGTAGATCCAACAGATGCTCACCGATCCGCAAGACCGGTTCACGAGAGAGTATCATCGCTCGCTCAATCACATTTTCCAGTTCGCGGACATTGCCGGGCCAGGTGTAGCGAATCAACCGCTCGAGAGATTCCTGGTCAATATCCTTGCATGTGCGGCCGAGTTTTATGCTGTACTGTTTCAGGAAATGTCGAACCAATATGGGAATATCGTCGGGCCGATTCCTGAGTGGAGGCAAGCCGATAGGAAACACATTCAGACGATAAAAGAGATCGGCGCGAAAGGTGCCGTGCTTGACGGCGGCAGGCAAGTCGCGATTGGTGGCGGCGATCACACGCACATCAACACGAGTGGGCTGGTTCCCACCCAGACGGTCCACCTTGCCATCTTGCAAGACTCGCAGCAGCTTGGCTTGTGTCTCCAAGGGCATCTCCCCGATTTCATCCAAGAAAATGGTTCCCCCATGGGCCTGTTCAAATCGGCCTTCGCGGGAGCGCTCGGCCCCGGTGAACGCGCCTCGTTCATGACCAAACAATTCGCTTTCGACTAGCCCTGCCGGAAAGGCGGCGCAATTGACACGAATCATGGGTTTCGAATGCCGCGGGCTCCAATCATGGATCGCTTGGGCGAACAGCTCCTTTCCCGTGCCCGTTTCACCCGTAATGAACACGGTCGACGGAGTGGGGGCCACGTCGCGTGCAAGGCCCATCACATGCTGAAAGGCAAGGCTCTTTCCCACCAATGCGTCGCTGTTCGTCGTGAGCCTCAGTGCTTCGGCGAGGTAGACGTTTTCTTTGGCTAATTGGTCTCGGAGTCGCTCGATCTGTTCGTACGCGTGGACATGATCGATCGCATAGGCGATCTGCGTCGCCACCTGCGCCAAGAACTCGAGATCTTCCGGATCGGGAGAGCCCGATTCGATACTGCCGATATTGAGAATGCCGAGACAGGTGTCTTTCACGAGAAGAGGCAGATTGATCATGCGTCCGAGGCCTTCCTGCACGTACCATGTGTCTTCAAGGAAGACTTGATCCCGCGTTAGGTCAGCACGGATATGGACAGTTTTATGCTCGTACACCCAACCCATCACGCTTCCGGCACGTGGAATCACCGCATCGCGTTGGAGCACGACCTGCGGCATCGTCGTGGCCATGACATAAAACCTGAACCCATCGACCTCAGGATCATACCGGGTGACAGATGCCCGTGCCCACGGAATGACCTTCGTGATCTCGGCGGTAAGCGCT
>DATEPD010000037.1:0-7803 GCA_035273365.1 Nitrospiraceae bacterium
CGGGAATATCCATAACCCGACCAGACAGACCAGATAGACCAGACCGTGAGGAGCAGAGGAGGATTCGATGGAACGAACAAGCGTGATGAGTCTGATTGGTGCGGTGGCATTGTGGCTGGCGATGGTATCGCCGGGGTTGTCGGCTGAAACCTTCAAAGTTGCGGTGATGAACCAACAAGTGGTCGTAGAGAAGTCGAAGGCCGGCAAACGGGCAATCGAAGAGCTCAAGGCGTACTCCACAACCAGACAAAAGATCATCGAGGCCGACGAACAAGAACTGAAGGAGTTGCAACAGGCCCTTCAAGACGAGAAGCTGACCGACAACGCGAAGTCAGAGAAGCAAGGTCAGCTCCAGGCCAAGGCGGAGGCCTATCAACGTCGCCTGGCCGATTTCAATCGCGAAATTCAACAGAAACAGCGTGAGATGGTGGCGGAATATTCAAGAAAAGTGCAAGCGGCTGCTCAAGCCGTGGTCGAAACGAGCGGGTATGTGGCGATCATCGACAAGGGGAGCGATTCCGTGATGAAGATCGTGCTCTATTATCAGCCCGAGTTGGACTTGACCAATCAGGTGGTCACGGAGTTTGACCGACAGAATAAGTAGATGGGAGGGAGGGGATGGAACCTGATGATCTTCTGTGCTCGCGCAACGCGCGGCTTCCGAAAGCCCTCGTTGGACGCGCGCAGTAGAAGCTCAATCAGCCCCCACCCCTGGGGAGATGACGAGCAAGCTTGGAAGGATCATTGGACGTGCGCAGTAGGGGGCCGATCCAGGCCGTCGCCGTAGAAGGGAAGCGAGGACGTCTGGAAGGAGCAGGGGTAGTGTCGGCTCGGCCTCAGAATGCATATCCTTAAAGTCTCGCCTGTGAGGAGGTTTTCCCGATGTCTGTGATGGAGCAAGCCGAAATTCAGTCCCTGTTGCCTCACCGGTATCCCTTTCTCCTGGTTGATCGCGTGCAGGAGTTGGACCCCGACCGGCGGATCGTCGGGATCAAGAACGTCACGATCAATGAACCGTTCTTTCAAGGGCATTTTCCTGGGCGCCCGGTCATGCCGGGGGTGTTGATTCTCGAAGCCATGGCTCAAGTCGGTGCGATTCTGGCGTTCAAATCGATGGGACACCTGACGCGTCCGGCGGTGTATCTGACCGGTATCGATGGTGCGAAGTTTCGAAAACCGGTCGTACCCGGTGATCGATTGCAGTTTGAGATCGATGTCGTCAAGAAGCGGGGGCCGTTCTGGAAGATGCAGGGCAAGGCCTTTGTCGAGAAGGAACTCGTTTGTGAAGCCGCAGTGACTGCCATGGTGACCGAGGAGAAAGACGTGCAGCGTGAAATGTGAAACGTAAGATATGTGGTTTGACGCTCGCGATTAACGAGTCACGTTTCACGTACGCTACACCGGAGGTTCAGAGTGCAGATTCATGCAACAGCGATAGTGCATCCCAAGGCAAGTCTCGCCAATGATGTAGAGGTCGGGCCATTTTGCCTGATCGGTGAGCATGTGACCATCGGACCGGGGACACATCTTATTTCTCACGTCGCAGTAGACGGCTGGACGGAGATCGGTGCGCGGTGCCGGCTGCATCCATTTGTCTCGATCGGCTCCCCGCCGCAACATCTAAATTACCAGGGCGAACCGACCAAGGTAATCATCGGCGACGACAATATTCTCCGGGAATATGTGACCGTCAACCGGGCGACGGTTCAAGGCGGTGGGACAACCACCATCGGGTCGAAGAACTTCCTGATGGCCTATGTGCACGTCGCCCACGACTGTCATCTCGGCAGCCATCTCATTCTTGCGAATGCGGCGAGTTTGGCCGGCCATATTACGATCGGTGATCATGCCATCATCGGAGGGCTCACCGGGATCCATCAGTATGTGCGCGTCGGATCGTATTCTATGGTTGGCGGCTGCTGTGCGCTAGGGCAAGACCTCCCGCCGTTCATGCGAGCTGCGGGTGGCTACCGGGCGCGGATGTATGGCCTCAACTCGGTCGGATTGCGCCGGCAGGGATTCTCGCCTGATCGCATCGCCATGTTGAAACGGGCGTATGATCTATTGTTCCGATCAGGCCATCGGATCGCAGAAGCGGCCAGGCTTGCCAAGATCGAGTTTGGAGAGCAGCCGGATGTCATGACGGTGGTGGGATTTATGGAGGGGACGAAGCGCGGTATCTGCCGGTCGGTTGGCAAAGATCAGGAGGATGAGGAGTGAGCGTGGTCACATCACTGCCTCAGGTGATGGATGGCGAACGGATCGGGTTGATTGCCGGCAATGGCCGGTTCCCGATCATTTTCGCGGACAATGCCAGGAAGCTGGGCTACCATGTCTCGGCCGTCGCGCATGAAGGTGAGACAGAACCGGAATTGGCCAGTCATGTGGATCGGATCCATTGGATCAAGATCGGCCAGCTCAGCAAGCTGATTAAGGCCTTCAAGGAGGACAGGGTTCATCAAGCGGTTATGCTGGGTGGCATCAAGAAGACGCACGTCTTTACCACCGTACGACCGGACTTTCGCACCCTGGCGATGGCGACGCGCTTGGCGCTCTGGAAGGACGACGACATTCTGCGCGAGTTCGCGAAGGAGCTTGAACGCGAAGGCATCGCGATCTGCGAATCGACGTTCGGGCTCGAAGGGATTTTGGTGGAGGAAGGGTCGTTGACTGAGCGCGTCCCCACGGAAAAAGAGTGGGAAGATATCCGCTACGGCTGGGACGTGGCGCATGACATCGGGCGTCTCGATATCGGGCAATGCGTCGTGATCAAGGATCGTGTGGTCGTAGCGGTCGAAGCAGTCGAAGGGACTGACGGGGCCATCAAACGCGGCGGCGAATTGGCCAAGGAAGGCGCGGTCGTTGTGAAACGATCTAAACCGCAGCAGGATTTGCGGTTCGATCTCCCCGCCATCGGTCCCAGGACCATCGAGGTGATGGCGTCGGTCAAGGCCTCGGTTTTGGCTGTGGAAGCCGGTCGAACGATCCTCTTGGACCGCGAGATCATGTTGGACCATGCCCGGGCCGCCAGGATTGCCATTGTCGGCATCGCGAAACTCGGGCCGAGTGATGGAGAGTAAGGCCTAACGTATGACAACGTTTAGGGTAGGCGTCATCGGTGTCGGACATCTCGGACAGCACCATGCGCGTCTCTATGCGTCCTTGTCGGGGGCGCAACTCGTCGGTATAGCCGACCAGTCGATCGAGCGGGCGCAGACGATTGCAGCCCGGCATGGGGCCAGGGTTTTTCGCACGGTCGATGAATTGTTGCCGCACGTCGATGCGGTCAGTGTGGCCATCCCTACTTCAGGCCATTATGCCGTCACAAAGGCCTGTCTTCAGGCAGGCAAACATGTCCTGGTTGAAAAGCCGATTGCCGTGACGCCGGAAGACGCGCACGAGTTGGTGCAGTTGGCGAAGCAGCGGGGGTGTTGTTTGCAGGTGGGTCATAGCGAACGGTTCAATCCGGTAATGGCCCTGATGCGTCCCCATATCGGACTGCCCATCTTCATCGAATGTCACCGTCTCAGCAGCTTCAGTGAACGGGGGACCGACGTGGATGTGGTGTTGGACCTGATGGTTCACGATCTGGACCTTGTCCTGTCCTTGAATCCCGGTCCCATTGAAGAGGTGCGCGCTGCGGGGGTGGCAGTCTTGTCTTCTTCGATCGATATTGCCAACGCCCGCATTCAGTTCCGGAGCGGCTGCGTGGCCAACCTGACCTCCAGTCGCGTGTCGACCAATAAGATGCGCCGCCTGCGCCTCTTTCAACGAGATAACTATCTGTCGATCGATTTCCAGACGCGGCACGGGATGATTTGCCGACGCACCGTGAAGGCCGGGGAGCGGCCTACCGTCGAGGTTGAACAATTCCAGGGCGGAGAAGAAGAACCGCTGAAGCTTCAACTTGAATCGTTTCTTCACGCAGCCGGTACGGGCACGAGGCCGGTGGTATCGGGCGAGGATGGCGCGGCGGCAGTAGACATAGCGCATCAGGTCTTGCAGGCCATTGCGGCCTTTACTGCCCTCCATGAAGAGAGGGATAGAGGGGGAGTTGGGATACTGGGGGCAGCGGGGTGAATGGGGGTAGCGAGATAAAAGAAGGGGTAGCGAGATAGAAGGGGTAACGGGATAGAGGGATAGTCGGGTACGAGATAGGTGCAGGTGCTTACCTCTTACCCCCTGCTCCCTTCCCCTACCCCCGCACCCCGTTATCCCGCTATCCCCTGAAACTATGAGGATTCTGATCGTCACAGGCGAAGCCTCGGGTGATCTCCATGGGGCTCATTTAGCCAAAGCGATCATGGCGCTTGACCCGACGACCGAGCTGGTCGGTATTGGTGGGCCTTCGATGCGCGCGGCTGGGGTGAACCTTGTGCCGGGCGTTCCGCAACTGGACGTAATGGGATTGATCGGGCTGTCCGCTATCCGGGCTATGCTCCAACGTGTACGCGCGATCCGGCGAGTGTTGAAGGCAGAAGCCTGGGATCTTGTGGTGCTGATCGACAATCCAGGGTTGAACTTTCATTTCGCCCGGGTTGCCAAAGCCGCCGGTCGACGCGTGCTCTATTACATTGCTCCACAACTGTGGGCCTGGCGGCCGGGCCGCATGAAGTGGATTCAGCGCCGGGTCGACCATGTTGTGGTCATTCTCCCCTTCGAGCCGGAGCTCTATCACCGAGCCGGAGTTCGTTGCACGTTCGTCGGCCATCCATTGCTTGATATGGTGGCGTCGCATTATGATCGCGCCAAGCTTCGCAGAGAGTTCGGCCTGAGCGAGTCCGCCCGTGTTGTCGGATTGTTACCGGGGAGCCGCGTGAGCGAAGTCGAAATGCTCCTGCCGGTCCTTCTCAATGCTGCGGCTCAACTGGTTCTGGCCGAGCCTGGAACACAGTTTATCCTGGCACAGGCCTCCTCAATTGACGATAATCTGATCCAGACCCTGCTGCGGGACAGCTCTGTGCCGGTCCAAGTGGTGCATGATCGAGCCAATGAGGTGATGGCCCTTTCCGATGTGCTGTTGATCGCGTCGGGGACGGCAACTTTGCAGGCGGCGGTGGTGGGGACACCCATGGTGTTACTATACAAGACGTCGCCGTTGACCTATCGGTTGGCTCGTTGGCTGATCACGGTGAAATGGATCGGCCTTGTGAATTTGGTGGGAGGACGATTGATCGTTCCCGAACTGATTCAGGAGGAAGCGACGGACGAGCGGTTGTGCCGGGAGGTCTTACACCTCTTGCGCGACCCATCGGCCTATAATGATATGAAAGAAGGGCTTCGGCAGGTTCGGAAATTGTTGGGTGAGCCAGGCGCCTCCAGCCGAGCGGCCAAGGTGGTATTGTCCGAATGTCAACTCTAGATCGCTTAATGCGGTTGATGCGCTATCTGAAGCCCTATCGGCTTCGGTTGGGTGCGGCATTTGCGTGCTCGGGGTTGGTTGCAGCCTTCTCCGGCGCCTATGCCTGGCTCGTCAAGCCGGTCCTCGACGAGATTTTCATCAACAAAAACGAAAGCCTTCTGTTGGTGCTTCCGCTTGCGCTCTTCGTTGTGGCTGTACTCAAGAGTGTCTTCAACTACGGACAAAACTATCTTATGAGCTATGTCGGGAATCGGGTGATCACCGATATTCGGCAGGAGTTGTTTGGGAAACTCATTCGGCTGCCCGTTTCCTATCATGATGTGAATACGTCGGGACGGTTGGTGTCTCGTGTGGTGAACGACGTCACGTTGATGGCCAATGCAGTGGCGGGAGTACTCAAAGACATCTTTCAGCAGGGTCTCACGTTCCTGGCGATGATGGGGGTGATCTTCTATCAGAATGGACGGCTGGGAGCTCTCTCGGTGATCGTCATTCCCTTGGCGGTATTCACGATGGTGCGGATGGGGAAGCGGTTGCGGGCATTGGCGGCAAGCGGTCAAGAACGGATGGGGGATATGGCCTCCACGCTTCAGGAAACGTTATCCGGCATTCGCGTGGTGAAGGCCTATGGACGCGAAGAATCGGAGGCGGTGCGATTTCAACAGAGCAACCGCTCGTTCCTCAGTACGACGATGAAGGCGATTCAAGTCTCTTCCCTAGGATCGTCGCATATGGAAGTGATTGGTGTCATAGGGGTTGCGGCGATAATTTGGTATGGCGGTTTCCTGGTGATCAACGGCTCGATGACGCCGGGGGCATTTTTCTCATTTCTGACGGCCATGTTCATGGCCTATGCGCCGATCCGGAAACTGTCCGGTTCCAATAATCAGATTCAACAAGCATTGGCTGCGGCGGAACGGGTCTTCGGCGTCTTGGATCTCAAGACCGAACAGGAATCCGAGCGGGGCCAGTTGGAGTTGCCGCGGATTACGCAGTCGGTGACGTTTGACGATGTGACGTTTCACTACGAGAGCCAAGCGGTACCGGCTCTCAACGACATCAACCTGACGATTCGCGCCGGAGAAATGGTGGCCCTTGTCGGCAGCAGTGGCAGTGGAAAGACGACACTGGTCAATCTGATCCCGCGCTTCTACGAACCGACAGCCGGCCGCATACTCATCGACGGGATCGATATTCAGTCATACACTCTCCGCTCGCTCCGATCTCAGATTGGGATGGTGTCGCAAGATGTCGTCTTGTTCGACGACAGCATACGCAACAACATCGCCTTTGGGCGTGAACAGGCCACCGACGAAGACATTGTCCGGGCGGCGCGATTAGCCTATGCTCATGACTTTGTCACTCGTTTTCCACAGGGATACCAAACGGTTGTTGGGGAGAAAGGCGTAAAACTTTCCGGAGGGGAACGGCAGCGTTTGGCCATCGCCCGAGCGATCTTGCGCGACCCTCCCTTGCTCATCCTCGACGAAGCGACGTCGGCGTTGGACACCGAGTCCGAACGGGTTGTCCAGTTGGCGCTCGCCAATTTGATGAAGAATCGAACGACCGTCGTCATTGCCCATCGGTTGTCCACCATTCAACAGGCCGATCGGATCATGGTGCTGGCCCGAGGCTCGATTGTCGAAGTGGGGACGCATGACGAGCTCCTTCGAAGCGGGGGACAGTACCAACGGCTCCATGCGATGCAGTTCCAGGATGTGCCAGATGCGTAACCCCGCCCTGAAGCGGGTTGAGACATGGGTCAAGCTTTCTGTGCTCCCGCCGATCGGGGCTGCGGTGATTCGAGGGTTGGGGTGGTCGATGCGGATGGATTCGCAGGGCCACGAGCAGGTGGATGCGTTATATCGCCAGGGCCGGCACATCATTCTCGCCTTTTGGCACGCGCAGCAACTCATGATCCCCACAGGGTACCGCGGAACTGGGGCCAACGTGTTGGTCAGCCAGCATCAGGACGGTGAGATTATCGCGCGCATCATCTCTCGATTCGGGCATTGGGCAGTCCGTGGGTCGAGTACCAGGGGCGGAGCGTTTGCCCTGCGTGAATTGATCCGCCGTGGACGCACCGGTGCCGATCTTGTGGTGACCCCCGATGGCCCCAAGGGTCCTCGCCAGGTTGCGAAACTCGGGGTGATTCAACTGGCGAAAGCGACCGGGCTTCCGATTGTGCCGCTGGCTTTTAGCTGCTCAAAAAAAAACTCTTCGCGAGCTGGGATCGATTCATGGTCCCGTACCCATGGTCCCGAGGCCTCTATTTGTGGGGCGCCCCCATCTGGATCCCGCGAGACTCCGATGAACAGGCATTGGAGAAGGCATGCCTGGAACTTGAGACGGTCCTGAATCGACTGACGGATCAGGCGGATGCCGCCTGCAAGGTCTAGCAGGAGAGCTGCGCAGGACAGGTTGATCTGGTTCATCTGGTT
>DATEPD010000038.1:0-2479 GCA_035273365.1 Nitrospiraceae bacterium
TTACTGAAAACTCCACCCTTGAGCAGAAATTGATGGTCCTGTTCGAGGTTGCGCAAGGATTCATCAAGACTGCCAGGTAACGTGCGGATTTTTGCCGCTTCTTCCGGCTCAAGGTCATACAGATCCTTCTCAGCCGGTTCACCAGGATTGATCTTATTTTCAATCCCGTCCAACCCTGCCATGAGCATCGCCGGAAAGGCAAGGTAGGGATTGGCGGTCGGATCAGGAAAGCGCACTTCGATCCGCTTGGCTTTGGGGCTCGGTGAGTACATCGGAATCCGGACACCCGCCGATCGATTCCTGCTGGAATAGGCCAACAGAACCGGCGCCTCGAACCCAGGGGTCAACCGTTTGTAGGAGTTCGTCGTCGGGTTGGTGAATGCCGCCAAGGCCGGCGCGTGCTTCAGGATGCCTCCAATGTAATAGAGACACAGTTGCGAAATGCCGGCATATTCCTTCCCGGCAAACAGGGGCTTCCCATCTTTCCAGATACTCTGGTGCGTATGCATGCCGGTTCCGTTGTCCCCAAAGATCGGCTTGGGCATGAAGGTCACGGTTTTACCATGTCGGCGGGCGACGTTCTTGACGATGTATTTGTACATCATCAACTTGTCTGCTGTCTTGACCAGTGAATCGAAGCGCATATCGATTTCCGCCTGGCCAGCAGTGGCCGTCTCATGATGGTGCTTCTCAATGTAAATCCCCACCTTTTGCATTTCGAGAACCATCTCACTGCGCATATCTTGTAACGTATCGGTCGGTGGAACAGGAAAATATCCTTCTTTGTGACGGATCTTCCCGCCCAAGTTGTGGCCTTCCTGCCCGATGTTCCACGCGCCTTCTTCGGAATCGATGAAGTAGAAGCCGCTGTGGCCCGTCTGATCGTACCGGACCTGATCGAAAATGAAGAACTCAGCCTCCGGCCCCCAGTAGGAGATATCGCCAATTTTCGTGCTCTGGAGATATTTCTCCGCCTTCTGCGCCACAAACCGTGGATCGCGGTCATAGGGCTCGCGCGTAATCGGATCGAGCACGTTGCCGGCGATGCTCAGCGTCGGAACCGCACAGAACGGATCGAGACAGGCCGTGGTCGAATCCGGAACCATCAACAGATCGCTGTCGTTAATCGCCTTCCAGCCTCGAATCGAAGAACCGTCCAAGCCTGATCCGTCCTTGAACAGCCCTTCCGTCAGCTCTGCCACAGGAATCGAGAAGTGCTGCCAGGTGCCGAGCAGATCCACAAACTTCAAGTCCACAACCTGGACTCTATTCTTCTTCGCAAACTCCAATACCTCGCGGGGATTCATTCCAACCAATCCTCCTTGTCATACTCGATATATTATGAGGGTGAGCCTGTCGCTACGTGATCCGACGTAACCTGTCGGTCCATGAACCGATCGATATCTTCCTTGACGGTCGAACGAATGGTTTCCAGGCGAGCGGGGTCCTCTATTTTGGTTCCTTGCCGGTCCGTCACGTAGAACACGTCCGCCACTTGGTGTCTACCGTTGGTACGCAAGGACTGTTGTATATCGTCATCCAGTCTGGTCGAAATCCGAGCCGCTTCGACCGACAGACCGAGCTGAAAAATACTGTGAGTGATGGCATACAATAGCCCTTGCGTATCATCGGCAAACACGTCGATGATCGTGGACCGGTCACAGGTCTCGTTATCGATCTGCACCTCGGTCGCCTCGCGAGTGGCAGGCAGATGGCGATCAGAGGACAGACGGGTATTTCGGTTCATCAACCGCTCGACCGACTCCTCGCCTTTCAGTACCCGAATGAGGGTCTCTGCTATTTCAGCCCCACGTTCGATCGGGGGAGCGCCCGCAAAATCCGGATCGGTTGCCTGGAAGGTGTTCACCACAACTCCGTCTTCCCGAGTGGTGATCTGCGCGTCCTGAATCTGAAGTCCCTGGGACGCCATGACACCGGCGATTTTTGACACAATACCCGGGGTGAGGTTGTCATGGGTAATCACGGTGTATTCGCAGATACCCAGTGTCTCGTTGAACGTATCCTCGACCAATGCCTCCCCTGCCTGCAGCCTTCTGATTGCCCCCAGATGGGCTGCTATCCGCTTGGGAGCTGTTCCATACAGATACCGTAAGGGAAACTGTTTCAGTTCCGATTCAATCCAGTCAATCCCCCCTGCCGCCATGTCCGTGAACTCGCGCGCCACATCGCCGACCAGTTGCCTGAATCGCTCCGGACCTGGCATTCCCTCCCGCTCACCCAACACCACCGGCAAAGTGCGCAAATAGAGTTCGACGAGCAAGGATTCCTTCCACTTAGTCAAGACGCCAGGCCCCACTGCGGCAATATCAGATGCGGTCAGCACCAACATCTTACGGAGGATATCCGGCGTCCCCACTCCCTTGGCGAAGGGCACAAGAACCTTTTCGTCGTACGGATCACGCCGAAAGGCCGTGTTAGACATCAGCAGATGCTGATGCACGAGAAAGACCAGCGTCCT
>DATEPD010000039.1:0-2575 GCA_035273365.1 Nitrospiraceae bacterium
ATTTTTTCCAAGAGCCGACGCTGGGGCCACAATGAGAATATTCAGGTGTGGAACCAAGTCGGTGTGGATGGCGGCTTGGGCAACAGTCCCATCAGTATCTATGGACGAAACTCGGCCTCAGGCACCTATGGATTTTTTAAAGAACACGCCCTCAAGAACGGAGATTATAAGGACGAAGTCAAAGAACAGCCGGGGTCAGCATCCGTAGTCCAAAGCGTGAGCGAAGATGAAGCCGGCATCGGATATAGCGGCATTGGGTACCTCACATCGAATGTGCGCGCCGTTCCGCTGGCGGAGAAGGAAGGCGGACCGTACAAAGAAGCCAACCAGCAAAACGCGGATGATGGGTCGTATCCGCTTTGGCGCCATCTCTTCATCTATGTGAACAAGACGCCCAACAAACCGCTAGATCCGATCATCGGAGAATTCATCAAGTTTATCTATAGTAAAGAGGGTCAGAAAGTCGTGATCAAAGACGGGTTTTTCCCGCTGAAGGCCGACATGATCGAGAAGGAACTCAAGAAACTTGACTAGCGAATCCGATTCCGCTCCCGCCCCCTCTCTCGGAGCAGGGACGTATGGCCATACGCCCCTGCACACAGTAATGCAACAGTCAACAAGTCTCACGTGGCGCCGCATTTTCGATCGGCTGGCTCGAGTTGTCATCACCATGGGTGGCATCGCCGTCATCCTGAGTATTATCGGCATTTTTGTCTTCTTGGTGAAAGAAGTGGCTCCCTTGTTTTTCGCTCCACAAGGAAACCAGACCGGTCATGTTGCCGGCGTCGCTCCACAAAGAGCGTTACCGCAATCCAGCCTTGTCGGGATGGATGAGCATCAAGAGATGATCTATCAACTAAGTGGGGGGTCCGATCACCAGATTCGTTTTTTCAATGCCCGCACCGGCACGCCAGTGGCCTATGACCTTCCTTCAAGTTTAGCCAAGGCTCACATCACCTCTATCGCTCGAGCCGTCGGGACTGGCGACCGATTTGCCTTTGGAACGGACGATGGCCGCCTCATTCCGGTAACACTAGAATTTACAGCTGGCTTCGAAGAGGCACGCCACATTGTTCCAACAGTGACCCTCGGATCTCCTGTGCAATTGACCCCTGCAAAAGAACAAATAATTCGCTTGGCGTACCAGCCGACAGACCGAGGGATACTGACCGCAGCCCTGACGGATAAAGGTCATCTCTGGTATGCCGCCTCACCATTCGACCATGCTCCAGTTGGATTGACAGGCCACGGCACCGAGATTGTAACCGCATTCATTTTTGACAGCCGAGGCGAAACACTTTCGGTTGGAACGGCGACAGGGAACCTCTACTACTATGATGTCCGAGAGAGTACCCACCCAAGTCTGACCGAAACCGTTTCCATAGCTCCATCCGGGACCGCAGTAACCGCACTGTCCTACTTGATTGGAGATCGTTCTCTGGCTATTGGCACCAGCGCCGGCGACGTCTCGGTCTGGATGCCTGTGCGTCAGGCTCAAGAGAGCTCAATCACTCGCCTTCGCCCAATTCATCACTTTGATGCGCATCCTGCTCCTGTCACAGGAATCTCTCCGTCGCTTCGCGACAAAGGATTCATCACGGGCGATGCGCAAGGCAATCTTTTTGTTCACTATTCCACCTCCGCACAGACTGTGCTGAAGATTCCAGGAAATGACCACGCGATTCGTACGCTCACATTTTCCCCCAAAGCCGATGGAGCCGTGGCCCTTACCGACCAAGGGGAATTGCTCACCTATACGATTCACAACCCCCATCCGGAAACGACAATCGCCACTCTGTTTAAGCCCGTCTGGTATGAGGGGTATGAGAGGCCGGAACATGTGTGGCAGTCCTCCAGTGGTGCCGATGACTTCGAAGCGAAGTTCGGTCTCCTTCCGTTGATGTTTGGCACGCTCAAAGGAACCCTCTACGCCATGCTGGTTGCGGTGCCATTGGCCCTCTTGGGCGCAATCTATACGTCGATGTTTATGCACCCCAATCTTCGGGCCAAGGTCAAGCCCACCATCGAAATCATGGCGGCGCTTCCGACCGTCATACTCGGTTTCCTGGCCGGCTTGTGGCTGGCACCAGCGCTCGAACGAATATTTCCTGCGATGGTCGCCATGATGGTGATTGTCCCCGTCAGCGTCGCCATCACGGCAACTCTTTGGCAATATCTCCCGGCCACATTCATTCGTCGCTTCCGCCCTGGGATGGAAACATTTGTCCTGATTCCGGTCATTATCGGCGCCGTTTGGCTCTGTCTTGTGTTCAATCAGCCGATCGAATCGTTTCTGTTCGGAACCGACTATAAAGCATGGTTTGCGACCCATTGGGGACTCAGGTATGACCAGCGGAATGCCCTCGTCGTGGGGTTTGCGATGGGCTTTGCCATTGTTCCTATTATCTTCAGTATTTCTGAAGAAGCATTGTCCAACGTCCCACGTCATTTGATCGCCGGGTCCCTCGCCCTGGGAGCGACCCGCTGGCAGACCATGATCAAACTCGTGCTGATCTCGGCAAGCCCTGGGATCTTCTCTGCAATGATGATCGGCTTTGGTCGAGCCATCGGAGAA
>DATEPD010000040.1:0-5721 GCA_035273365.1 Nitrospiraceae bacterium
CAGCGGGACGTCCAGAATCTTGTCTCCCGATGTTTGGATCCTCCGCAACGTGACCGTCACATGCGGAACCAGTGCGTGTAACTGTCTCTGCACCCACTCGCTCTGCTGCAGCGCCAATTTACTTCCGCGCGTTCCAAGCACGACGGTCGATCGTTCACGGCCGACTTTTGACATGACTTCCTTTCATCGACTCACACAATGACAGGGGATATGAAACACCGCGGACCATTCGCTGCCTGGGAGCATCTCCCAGGTGATTCCCATTCGAATGGTACAATCAATGATCCGACGTCTTCGAACCGGTTCTCGGGGTCATCACTTCAATATTCCGAATGTCTGCTTGAGACGTAGCACAGGTCTCCGATGCAGATGACATATGTTCATTGGCATTGGAGCCCGGAGGATCACTGAGGCTAAAAAATCGTCTCGCAGCCTCGACAAAGGCCGCCCCATCCGAAGAATTCACCTCAGCCTTGAGCGTCACCATCGTATTGTGAATGAGTTTATTCACGATCGACGATGCCATCGCTTCGACCAATTCGCGTTCCGTCGCCGAAAGGTTCGCCAAACGTCCCAAGGTCTTGTCGAGCTCGGCCTGCTTGATATCATCGACCCGCGCACGAAGAGCCACAATGGTGGGAGTAACCTCCAGCGACTGGAGCCATTGCCGCACAATCCCAACTTCATCCACTACCATCTGCTCGGCTTTCTCAGCCTCGTTAAGGCGCTCCCCGCGATTCTGTTCAACCCGCATCTTCAAATCATCGATGTCGAAGAGGAAGGCATTGTCCACATGCCGCACCGCTGGATCAATATTGCGTGGGACAGAGATGTCGATCAAGAACATCGGACGATTCATCCGTTGCTTGACCGAGCGGTGCACATCATCTTCACCCAAAAGATAATGCGCGGCACCGGTCGACACCAGGACGATATCAGCGGAAGCCATGTCCTCCCGAAACTCCTCAAAAGCGACCGCGGTGCCGCCAAACCGGTTTGCCAATTCCAATGCATTTTGAGGATTCCTGGTCGTCACCCGCACATGACGGACACCGTTGGCAATGAAATGTCTCGCCGCCAACTTAGCCATTTCCCCTGCTCCTACCAATAGCACCGTCTTTTCGCTTAAGTCCGAGAAGATCTTTTTGGCTAATTCGACCGCGGCATAGCTAACCGATACCGCCATCTCGGAAATTTTTGTTTCCGTCCGCACACGTTTGGCAACGGAAATCGCTTTCTTCACGACCTTGTTCAAAATGATACCGGTCGTCTTATGCGTGAGCGCAACCTCGAAAGCCTGTTTGATCTGGCCCAGAATCTGCGACTCACCGACGATCATGGAATCGAGACTGGAGGCCACGCGAAATAAATGGCTGATCGCCCGATCCCCCTGATGCCAATACATATGTGGCGTCAGTTGCTCCGAGGACAGGGAAAGGTGGGCATCAGCCAGGAAATCCTGGATTCCTCCATACCCTGATTCGATCTCATCGACGACGGCATAAACCTCAACGCGATTGCACGTCGACAGTAATATTCCTTCTCTCACCCCCTGGTACGAACAAAGACGGGTCAGAGCTTCGCCCATTCTGCTCTCAGGGACCGCAAGTTTCTCGCGGATTTCAATCGGTGCGGTCTTGTGGCTTAGTCCGACAACGACAATGTGCATATTACGACACCGGTCCGTGACTCTTGAGGACCACGCCAATGAGGGTCAAAATGACCCCGGCAAACCCAATAATCGTGAGATACGCCGCTCGTTTAGCTCTCCAGCCCACCGTCAGTCGGCCCGTTAGTACGACGAAATAGAATACCCACGTCACCAATGCCCCTGTTTGCTCGGGATTCCAGTTCAGATACGACCCTCGAGAGAGCTCAGCGGAAAGCGCACCAGTAATAATGCCGAGTGTGAGTAGCGGAAAACCTGTTACGATCGACTGTTGATTTAGATGGTCCAAAAAATCCAAGGCGGGCAGCTTTGAATAGAGGGCATTGAAACGTTTGGACTTGAGAAGTCCATCCTGAATCAGATACATGAGACCAGCCACGAAGGCAATGGCAAACCCCACCGTGCCGAGCATGCTCAGGGTGACATGGACCCACAGCGTTCGAAAGACCGGAGTGAGCGCCGGAGCGGTTTCCGGCAATGCCGCGGCCGAGACCAGGGAAACCAGTGCCAGGGGAACGATGAATGAACCAAGTACATGGAGACGATGGCGAAACTCCACGACAAGAAAGACCAGAATCAGCATCCAGGAAAAAAACGACAGTGCTTCCTGGAACCCTGGCAGCGAGGCATCCGTCGCCCCGCTCATCCGTGCGCCCAACGCAATCGTGTGGGAGGCAAACCCGGTCGCCGTAATACCTAGAGAGACATTTGACAGGGCTTCAGAAGGCCGGAGCAGGTAGGCAAGAAAAGAAACGGTCGCCGCAAAATACAGGGTCATCGTCACCACAAAAAACACTGCGGCCATAGAGGTCTATCCTCTCAACTTTTCAAGACAAATGGACTGGTATTAAACAGCGAATTATATCGATGGCGCGAGATGGGAGTCAACCAAACGATCGTAGAGCGGGAAGCGAATCCACCATGTCTCAGCTTCCGGGCACTCTCTTTGTTGTCAGCACACCGATTGGGCACCCTGATGACATCACCCTTCGGGCCCTTGCCATACTGCGCCGAGTCACAGTGATTGCGTCAGAGGACCCTCGCGTTACGCAGACGCTCCTGGCCCATCATGGCATTACCGCAACGGTCACAAGCTATGGCCCTCTCAAACGTCACGAGAAAATGGTGCTCCTTCTTCATCGACTCGCTCAGGGGCAAGATGTCGCCCTTGTCTCAGACAACGGCACGCCAGTCATCTACGACCCAGGTAGTCTATTTGTGGATGCTGCCCATCAAGCAGGAATCCCGGTCATGGCCATCCCTGGTCCCTCTATGTTAACAGCAGCAGTGGCGATCTCCGGCTTTTCTGGAGATGCGATCATCTTTGAGGGCCACCTTCCCTCAAGCAAACGGCGTCTCACACAATACCTCTCCCAACTCCGTAAAGAACAAAAAACTCTTGTCTTCTATGTGAGCCCCAGAGCCCTCAAAGGGCTACTGAGAACTCTGGCACAAGTACTCCCCACGAGACAGAGTGTCATTACCCTGAATCTCACTACGAACGAAGAGGTGTTCTCTCGTGGGAGGCCGAGCGAGCTACTCGATCAAATCGGCCCGGTGGCAAGGGACTCGGCGGTCACGGTCGTCATTGAAGGGTATCGGATCGGATCGCACAGAAAAAAAGATGAGCCGAAGAATGCCCCGCCCTACTCGTCCTCACGACGACGGATAAGTACTCGATAGGACCCTTCGAGGCGATCTTGCGAAATGATGGTGTGCCCTTCATTACTCACACTGGATGGGACATTCCGAATCGGGTCACCATCGTCCAACAGCACTGAGAGAACCTGTCCCTGTTCCATGGCTTCCAGCTTCAACTTCGTTTTGACGAAGTTATAGGGACAAATCACTCCTCGTAAATCCAACTCGGCATCTGGTTGATCAGTCACTGTCGTACTTTCCATTCCGGTTCCGGCCACGTCTTTCTCTTCGCAACGCTTTCTACCGTTCGCCGGGCGCTAGCTGGAAGCAAATCCTAACAAGGTGTTGGTGGCCTGGCAAGCACAGCATCGGGAGGGCATGGTGTACACAAAAAAGAAGGGGCAGCATCTCGCTGCCCCTTGCTCATAGCCTCAAAAAATATGTCTCGAGTTAGTTCTGGCCCTTAACCAAGTTTGGCTTGGTGTAGTCCGTCCCGTAATCTGACTTGCTGCCAACTGCATTGCCCCATCCTGGCTGGGGTTCACACTGCCAGCAGGGAGCAGCACCAGTATACTCACCGATCGGGCTCGTAATACCGGAATCGATCTTTCCCGGAAGTACTGAACCACCAATGCCGCCGGTAATGCCACCGCTATTCGTGACAATCCCTCGCTCGGTCATGGGGTTCGGGCGCTGCCCAAGTCCGCCGAAACCGGCAAGCTTTTCATTACCCCGAATGACAGTTATTTCACGGACAATCTTACGGCCTGTGCCGAACGGCTGACTCACACTTGTCTCCTCGAACGCCTGAATAGTCACATCATCACCAGACTCAAGCGTACGAACCTGATCGAAATTGGTCATGTCATCAAAATATACCGTGAAGTAGTTCATCGCACCACCGCCTGCACGCCCCTCATCGTGGGAACTTCCACCACCCTCAAGATACATTTTCTTACCCGGAAGATCGAGACCAATCACGCGGCCATATATGGTCTCCGCCTGCGACAATCGATCTAAGAAATTGGTCCGGTCGAAGGTCGTCACACGAGTACTCGACCCCGACACATCACCAACTCCTTCGCCCACACCCAATCCGGATTGGTTCGTTTGCAAGCGTTCCTGAGCGATTGACACACCCACGGAACCGACAAGAAGAATTGCCGCTCCCAGTGCCAACACGTTACGCATGTGCTGCCTCCTCGGTGAGATTTAGCGTATACAGTAAAATGACGGATATTAAGGATACTAAGATGGGACAAACATCATTAATATTAAGCTTCATCATCACTCTAGATCGAGAACTATAGGCTACCCTCTTGAACATGTCAACTGAGGATATGCATGTTTAATTGATTCAGGTTCGCGCATTCCCCGACCATCCGAAATCGGTATAAGATCAACATCACTCCACTTACACTTGGGTCAACTCCTGATGGTGCCCAGAGGGAGGGTCGAACTCCCACTCTCTTGCGAGAACCGGATTTTGAGTCCGGCGCGTCTGCCAGTTCCGCCATCCGGGCATATCCGTTTCAACGGCGAATCTTCTTAGCACGAAGCCATGTACGGGTCAATCCGCTCTCCTCTTTCCATGGCATGACCACAGTGTTACAATCTCATCGTTCTACTCACCTAATAACATATGCGGGAGGATCCTCACACCATGGCAGACGTCCAATGTGTCACGTGTGGACAAGCCGGAGAAGTTATCACTGATCCCCTCTTCATGGGGAAGCTTGAATCCGAGATCAAAGCCAAGGTCTGCAAACCCTGCTGGAAAAAGTGGGAAGGCATGCGCGTCATGGTCATCAACGAGTATCAGATCAACCTGGGTGAAGAAAGCGGGAGAGAGCTCGTGAAAAAGCAGATGAAAGCGTTTCTCAAACTTGGCGAACAAACTGATACAGGGAAACTCGATCAGAACTATCGTCCACCGGCCTAAGCCGGACTGCCCTACGTTGGAATACCGGATTCAGACCAATCCGTTCGATCAGGTGATCAATTGAGTCTTCCGTGAATTTCTCCAGCGATCTCGCAGGCTTCGTTGACATGCCAATTTCAGAAATGCTACATTGCTTGACTTGTGATCCATCCGCGTAAGGTGATCAATATCTCCTGAGGACCCTTGAACTGAGGAGAAGGAGTCGGTGTGTTGTGATTACACAGATGCAAGTAAAAGGATTAATGTTCGACCCCTCAAATAACGCCTATATTGTGGTGCTGCGTGACGATGAGCATTCCGACATGCTTCCCATTTGGGTCGGCAAGTCAGAAGCAGGGGCAATCAGTATGGCACTGGAAAACGTCACGCCACCCCGGCCAATGACGCACGACTTCATGAAGTCGTTTCTCGATGCCTATAACGCGAAAGTCATCAGCGTCGTCATCACGGACTTGTCGGAACACACGTA
>DATEPD010000041.1:0-2657 GCA_035273365.1 Nitrospiraceae bacterium
CTTGTGGGACTACGACATACTCCCCCAAGGAGAGAACCTCTCTGGTCTGGTATTGTGGACTAGAGTCTGGGTCAACCCGTTGACGCCGAGTTAGCTATCCTGTGTTCCTCACGTGCCGCGCTCCAGACTTCCCGCGCGGCATCGGCGTTCATCGCGGCAATGCCAAGACCAACGATCAGATCTGGCCATCCGGAAACCGTGTAGGCCGTCATGAACCCCGCCGCGATGATGGCAACATTCGCCAGAGCATCATTTCGCGCTGACAGGAACGCCGCCCTGGTGAGGCTGCCACTATGCGCCCGGAACCGCACCAGCATGAATGCGCACGTCAGGTTGATCACGAGGGCACCGGCACCGGCCAGCGACAGAGGAACAAAGGCAGGAGGGAGAGGAGCCATGAACTTCTCCCACGCGGTCCAGAGCGTAGCCAGGCCAGGGATGAGCAGGATTCCGGCCAGGGCCATGCCGACACGAGCCCGGTTGGTTGCACTCCAACCAATTGCGATGGCGATCAGAAAATTGACCGAGGCATCTTCTAAAAAATCGACGCTGTCCGCAAAGAGCGAGACCGAGCCGATGGCGACAGCCACCGCAAACTCGACTCCAAAATAGGCCAGGTTCAGGACCGCAACGATGATGACAACTGTGCGCAGGTTCGTGTTCATGTCACGGCCTAGCAACTTCCTTTGTTGAGCATGCGGAGACTACCAGTCGGTTAGGGCGGCCTGATTGTACACTGACGCACGACCAGCGTCGCTGAACTGTGCACGCATTGAACCAGTGATTTCGTGTTTTTATCCGTCTCCCGCGAGACGGCTAGTGTGGTCTCCATTGCGCGCATCGAGCGACCACCGCTTCACCGTGGGGGCTCTGCGAGCACAGAGACCATGCCAGCTGTCTCACGTTCTCTCCAAGCTCGCTTGTTATCTCTTCAGGGATGGGAGCTGAGTGATCTTCTACTGCGCACGTTCAACCATACAATGATCCTTCAGAGCTCGCTCGTTTCTCACAAGTAGGGAGGAGCCCGACTGCCGTTCACTGCGCGCGTCGAGGGAGCACATTCTGATCGTGCGCCCTCCGCGAGCAAGAAGGGCAGCGGGCTTCTCCCTACTCCTCCCTTTTTTGGTTATAATGGTGCACCATGGCTTCCGCATCCTATGCGCGAGCGAACAGAGCTGCTTCCCGAAGGAGGCGCAGCCGTCGGTTCAGGCTTGCCGCCGTTCGGCGTCTCGCACGATCGCGATGGCGTGAGTTCCAGATGATGAGGAAGGCGCTGGCGGCTTCGCCGCCGATGGTCCGGATTCTCGTCGGCGCAGTTCTCGTTCTGTTGACGTGGGCTAGCGTGAACTGGAGCTATCACGCGATCAACAAGCCGTCCGAGGTGTTATTTCCACTGGACACATCGCTCTCCAAGAGCCCGCCCGAGACGTGGCAGCAGTACGGCTCGCTCTTCCGCAAACATTCGACCCATGTCATCACACCCGACCTCCTTGCCGCGCTTGCCCAGGTCGAAGGCGGAGGCAACCCGGTGGCACGGACATACTGGCGGTGGAGTCGGACATGGAATCCCCTGGAACTGTACCGACCTGCGTCGAGCGCGGCCGGCATGTACCAGATCACCGACTCCACGTTCCGCGAAGCCAAACGCTACTGCATCCACGATCACAAGGTGATCGAAGACGGTCCTTGGAATGATATGAATTCGTGCTGGTTCAACAGCCTCTACACACGCGTCGCGCCGAGCCATGCCATCGAATTGACAGCAGCACAGTTGGATCGGGCCGTCGCAAGCACGATCGGGCAACGGAGAATTGCTTCTGTCACGCTTCAGCGGAAACAGGACCTGGCCGCAGTGATTCATTTGTGTGGAACCGGAGCGGGCCAGACCTATGCACGAAGCGGCTTCCGGTTGACACCCAACCAGCGCTGCGGCAACCACGACGTGAGCCGTTACCTCGCGAAGGTCAATGGCATGAAGCGACAGTTCGCCCGAATGGCCGCCTCCAGTTAACCGGTCACTCCTCCGTCTTCAGCAACCGCACTTCGACGATTCACAGAAATGACACAGCGCGCAGCAGATAGAAGATAGGGCCAGGCTTTGATATCCTCACTGTCACGAGGTATCGTTCATGATACATATAAGACCGGCCACCGAAGTTGACTTCCCGGCCTTACTGCAAGTTCAGCAGGATGCGTTCGGGGAATATGCCGCCGTCTACAAAGTCAGTGGATGGACGACGGAAACACTCGACAGCCTAAAGGAAGATGCGAAGGAGAAACACATCTTCGTGGCGGAGCTGGATGGTGCGGTGATTGGGTCCGTGCGCTTTTGGAACGTGGCTGGTGTGTGCGTGATGCGGTTGTTATCCGTAAGTCCTCCGTATCAGAAGCAGGGGGTGGGAAAAGCATTGATACGGGAAATCGAACGAGTTGCGACCGATGCTCATAAGTTCTTTGCCTGCACCATGCTGAACACAGCCCGGAACATTCACCTGTTCATGAGTCTCGGCTACAGGGCGGAATCGATTCTTCCCGACCACTACGACCACTTGGATCTGATCTGCTTCGCCAAGTATCGTACGCAGAATGCTGAAAAATCCCGCTAGCGGCGTTCTCGCATCATTCAGACCCTCAACGTACCGCAGAGGGTACGCCTC
>DATEPD010000042.1:0-3384 GCA_035273365.1 Nitrospiraceae bacterium
TTGGCGGAGCTGCCCCAACTGAGCGAAAGACCATAATAATACCAGCTAATCGGCCCACCACTGTCTGTACCCGCCTTGTGTAATTGCTTGGCTGCAACAATCAAGGATGGCAATGAGGCCAAGCTGAAACTCAAATGCATCGCCTTTAACGAAGGCACCGTCGAGCATCTCGATGGCATGGCGAAAAAGGACTTGTTCTGAGACGGCAACCGGTGCCCCATCGATCCGCATCACAGCGATGTGCCACGCTTGGCGCCATTCGTTGCCATTCCAGATGACATCCCCACACCGCATCCACGTACGGCCGCTTCGATTTCGCGCCATGTGAAAAACTAACACGCGGCCGGCGAGAGATTGTTAAGCCATCTTCTACGCGAGGTAAACTTGCTGGCGTGAGAAAGTAAAACTTTCGGAACTGGCTGGCGGTCATTAGCAGCGGGGGCATGAGCGCGCATGCGCCCACACATCGCTGACTATTTCGGGCCACATGACTTGAAGCAGTCGTGAGGAAGCCTGTCAGCGTTTGGACTTTTCCACGGAAGTGGGTTGGGAATGCTGTTGCTTTGCGGGCGGTCGATTGAATTGCTGACCACACTGGTCGCACACGTACAATCCGGTGAGATAGCGATCTCTCGTCGTTGTTTCGAGGACGAGTCGAGGGTGTACGCACGGTGCAGCACCGGGGGAGGGTTCTCTCGTGTTGGCTGAAAGAGCCATAGTAACAGCGAGATTTCCACATTAGCCTGCAGGTGGCAACCTTTTTTTCATTCTGAAAGTCGATGGTATCGCACGGTATCGGGCAATTTGATACGACCATTCCTATGCAGAGATGGGTCAGCATCAAGGAAAGCGATCAAGAAAGCTGGGAAGGTTTTGTGGAGAGGGCGCATCGGCTTTTAGATGACACGATCGAGGCAGATGGGTCAGACAAGGGGAACATTCAAATTTTCAATCCGTTGATTTATCGCGCCGTTTAATCCGCTCCACTGGTCTGCCCCGACGGTTCAGTGATGGGAGTGCTTTCGACGCATTTTGTGACGACGCATCACTGGTCGGATGGATCACAAGCCATCCTTGACCGGCGCGCCCCCAAATCCGAGACTTGATAAGTGATTTGATCGAAAGCAGACCCGCGCCCAGTCGCCGTCAGGACCCGGACGCTCAATGAAGGGTTCAGCCCATTGAGAAACGTCTTACAATGACTGCGTAATACGAAGAGGCATGTGCCTATATGGGCGTCGGTAAGCGAAGGTGGGCAGATACTGGCGAGCTAGAAACGACGGCGAAAGTGTGAACACCTAAGGCAGCGATTGCACTGCCATGGATATGCCCCCACCAGGCTTAAGGCATAATCCATCCATCCCTCCCGAGCCACACGTTGCCAACTGCATCGAGATACACACCTGGGCTTCGTACGAATAGAGGAAGAGGGGGAAAGCCATCGCCGAGCGTCCGCTACGGTGCGATCGATCAAGTCTGTTAGATGAGCGGTCGAAGTGAGAAGAAAGTGGCCGGCGAGCTTCATGGCTCCCAAGTATACGGTTCTCGCATGGCTCCCGAATATTAGGGACGTTACGTATGTCGAGCGTGTGGCCATTAACTAATCTCGGACTTCTTTTCGGACAGGGGATGACATATAGCAGCCGCTTTTCTCACAATGTCGGCGGTCAGGCCTGAAGAGGCCGTCGGCAAGGTGGGATGCAATGAGTATGTTACACAATTATCTCAATATATGGTAGCGCTGTTACCTCCGCAACCGTTACGTAAGAGGTAGGCATTGCACTGATCACGGCATTTTTAGCAACGCTTACTTCGCCGCAATGGATTCCCTCCGATAGTTTCAATGCTTCTGGCCTCAAGATGGGACGGGGCTTTGAATCCCCTAGCCTAGCTTGAAGGTTCGGACCGCCAGCTAAGTGCCCCGGGCGGGAATGCATGGCCCATGCGGCAATATGATTTATGCCGACAAG
Organism: Nitrospiraceae bacterium; assembly: GCA_035273365.1. Lineage (GTDB taxonomy): Bacteria > Nitrospirota > Nitrospiria > Nitrospirales > Nitrospiraceae > Palsa-1315. Next base: position 1,971 of record DATEPD010000042.1, read on the forward strand.
GGTAGCGTGCAGTACGCCTTCCTTCAGAGACGCGATAACGTAAACGCGATAACGTGAAAGAAACGAACTGAGGTACACCCATGGTTTCCGGAGCTACCTTCACATCAGGTCGACAGGAATCTCTCTGGCTACGTTCTCAGGAGCAACCGGTCTTTGCCCAACTTTCCGTAAATACCTCGGCGGACGTGTGCGTGATCGGAGGCGGTCTCGCTGGTTTGACGACGGCCTATATGCTCGCACGGGATGGTCTTTCAGTCCTCGTGCTTGAGGATGGCCTGATCGGTAGTGGTGAGACAGGACGAACCACCGCGCATTTGTCGAACGCCATCGACGATCGATATACCGAAATCGAGCGGCTCCATGGCGAGCAGGGGGCACGTCTTGCGGCAGAGAGTCATTCCGCTGCAATAAGTCGTATTGAACAAATCGTCCGTGAGGAACAAATAGCCTGTGACTTTCAGCGTCTCGACGGCTATCTCATCTTGTCACCCGAGCATGAAGAACGTCTATTGATCGAGGAGCAGGCTGCGGCTCACCGTGCCGGGCTGACGACTGTAGCGCTCTTAAAGAAGCCGTCGCTCCCGCATGTGCATCGCCCCTGCTTGCGGTTCCCCCAACAAGCGCAATTCCATCCACTTCGCTATCTCGCATCGCTAGCAGATGCCATTCTGGAACGTGGCGGGCAGATCTATACGCAGACCCATGCTTCAGATATTGAAGACGGAGCCCCCGCGCGGGTCAAAACAGCGTCAGGACTGACCGTCGAGAGCAGTTCCATTGTTGTTGCAACAAACACACCGATAAACGACCGGGTGGCGATCCACACCAAACAAGCGGCGTATCGAACGTACGTCGTCGGATGCTTGATTCCCAGAGACTCGGTGCCCTTGGGTTTGTATTGGGACACCAGCGATCCTTATCACTATGTCCGCTTGCAGCCCTATACGGAGCGTGAAGATGTTCTGATCATCGGAGGCGAGGACCACAAGACAGGGCAAGCGGATGAAACCGATCAATATCGCCGTCTCATCGAGTGGTCACAGGGATGGTTCCCTATGGCGAAGACTGCGATCTTTCAATGGTCCGGTCAAATCATGGAATCGATCGACGGTCTCGGATTTATCGGCCGCAACCCTGGGGACGACAATGTCTACATCATCACCGGCGATTCCGGCATGGGTATGACTCATGGGACGATCGCCGGCATGCTCCTCACGGATCTGATTGCCGGACGCTCAAATCCCTGGGTAGAGCTCTATGACCCTGCTCGCATCCGTCTAAGGGCGGCTTCAGAGTTCGCCCGTGAAAATGTGAACGTCGCCGGACAATACATGAAATGGATCAAACCGGGCGAGGTGGAGCGTTTCGAAGACGTTCTCCCTGGTCAGGGGGCCATCGTGAGCAAAGGCATTAC
>DATEPD010000043.1:0-6098 GCA_035273365.1 Nitrospiraceae bacterium
AAGCAGCACTCGGCTTTGGGTTGTCGATCGTGATTCAGATCATCGTCAGTATCATGGCGTCGGTTCTGATTTGTTGGTTTTCGCGTCACCGTGAATTTGGCGCAGATGCTTTTTCCGCCAAGGTTTACGGCAAGGACTCGATGATATCCGCCCTTCGTGCGATCGATCGATGGGTCACCCGTTCGCAGGTCGAGTACTCCACGCAGGATGCGCTCGCGACGATGAAAATTTCGGGTAATTCCTCAGGATTCATGCGTCTCTTTGCCACGCATCCGCCGATGGAGGCACGCATTGATGCCTTGGAACGGCTCTAACTCCGAGGTGACGAGTGCTCGCAGCACGCTGAGCTGTTCACATCTTTCGATAAAATGAAATATGCGCGCGATATTCCTGGATCGCGGCAGCCAGGGACTGGCTGCCGCGAGGGATATTCGCATCCAGGGCATCTTCAATTTCTGGATCATCGATCTCAACATCATAGCGATCCTGCACATTGGTCCTGACAGGCCCTTGTGTCACATCCCGCGGCATGAAGATTTCTTTCCAGACTTCTTTTTCGACCAGACATACGTCTCTGAATCGCTCATAGAGCAGCATCAGCTTTTCTTGATCCGTGACTTTAATGCGAGGTTCCATCCTGATCATTGTCTCCATTTCATGACTGTGGCCACCGCAACCGCATTCGCCACCACTCGGTAGCGATGATGTGTTCGTAGGCATCGGTCCGGTTCGCGCGTGATCCAAGAGCCTACTTGTATGGGTTCACACCGGCAGGAGCAGTGTTTTCGACAATGGTAAATCGCATAGTGCCCACTTGATTGCCCGCATGAAAAGACTGTTGCCCAAGCGGCGTGATGAATAGTTTTACGAGATACGTCCCGGCGTCCCAGGATTCTCCAGGTCTCTTGAGTTCCAGAAATCCGTAACGTTCATGCCCTGGTACTTCCAGGGTATCTTTGCCAAGCGGCATGGATGAGAGGACACCCTTCTCTCCTTCCAGAAACCATTGCGCGCTGAACTGGGCAGGGTCCTCCAGAGGAGCTGACTCGAACACAATATAAATCACGGGAATATCCCGAGGGAATACTGATCCCGGCTCGATCGGTTTGAGTCTAGGATCTTGTGTGTACCAGCCCTTTCGTCCGAATGTGTCCCACTCGATGTCATATCCTTTGGCCATCTTGATCCAGGTAAAAAGGGATTGGGGGATCCCTTTCTTCTGTTCGTCGAACGACGGGCTTTGGGTAGATTCGGCCTCGGTTGTTGCTTGCTCCTTCGGTGCGAACAGATCCCGCGCCTCGACCTCTTGCCAGATACACACGACAACGCTCAGACCGGCGAGCACGGTTGCCAGGAGCTGTTTCCCGATCCCTCTGGTCTCGATCATCGGAGCCATCATCGTCGTCCACTCGTACCATGATGGTATCGAGAGATCATCAAGGGGTCAATAACCGATGGACCAGAATGCTCATCTCTTTCACGGCTGCCTACCTTCTGTGTTACGCTCAATCAGAACTCCCTCACAGACAAGGATCATGTGCCGCTGACACAGCCAGGACATATAGGAGAGACCACGCCGCCCGACACCAGGCCGCTGAGTGCCGGCGAGCGAGGCCGTCTCTACGGCCTCCGCGACGGTGCGTGTCAGGCCGTGACGCAAGGAAGCGGGGAACAATATCTTTCGGCCTTTGCCCTGCTTCTTCACGCAAGTCCATTCCAATTGAGTGTCTTGTCGGCGTTGCCCCAACTCATCGGAATAGTGGCACAACTCGTTTCCATCAAGTTATTACAGTGGTTCCCGAATCGCAAAGCCCTCATCACTGCCGGCACCATTGGGCAAGCTTTTGCCTGGATTCCTATCGTGCTTCTGCCGCTGCTGCTTCCGCAGTGGGGTCCCTGGCTCCTCGTGGGCGGTGCTGCCGCCTACTTTGCTTCCGCTCATTTCACCACACCGGCTTGGAATAGCTTAATTACCGATTGGCTTGGCCAGCATGAACGAGGCGCCTATTTCGCACGCCGAGCTCAAATCATCGCCATCCTCAGCTTCTTTGCGCTCTGTGGAGCAGGATGGGTACTGAGTGTCTGGCAAGATTACACCGATGCCTGGTGGGGATTCGTGGTGATCTTTGCGTTGGCCGGAAGTGCTCGAATCCTCTCGGCCTTGGCCTTGTCACCAGTTCAGGATGTGCATCAGACCGCTCACCAGGAGGCTCAGCAAGGATTCCGAGGATTTTTCCGTCAGAACATGACAAAAGATTTTCGTCGATTCTTGCTCTTCTCTGGCCTGATGCATGCGTCCGTGTTGATCGCCGGTCCATTTTTCGTCCTGTACATCCTTCAAGATATTCATCTGTCCTACTTCGGCTACGGAGGATGGCTGGCTGCCGGCCTTCTGGGTCAACTGCTCACCCTGCACGCCTGGGGCCAATTCGGAGACCGTTTCGGAAACAAAGCCTTATTGTCCATCACCGGATTCACGGTGCCGATCTTGCCGATGCTGTACCTGGTAAGTACGAATGTCGGCTTTCTCCTAGCAGTCAATTTTTTGGGGGGCGTCATTTGGGCCGGCTTGGCATTGGGGCTGCAAAACTATGTGTTCGATTCGGTCAGGCCGGAAGACCGCGCGAAGGCTATCGCGCTATACAGCACGGTCAATGTCATAGGATGGTCAGCAGGAGCGTTGCTGGGGAGTTGGTTGGTAGAACACCTTCCCGCACGCATTGAGTGGGCAGGATTCATCCTCCAGCCCGCATCCAATTTGCCTTTTGTCTTCTTTCTCTCAGGACTCTTGCGTCTGTTGGTCTCCTCCAGCCTTCTAGGCACCTTCCGTGAAGCACGTCAAGTGGAGCGAGTCCCTCGGCAACAGCTCCTTTGGGAATTGCCGCTCGTGAAACCCGTTGCTCAGTTCGTCGTCTGGACTCTACCCAAATCGAATCCGTAAGGTGCTGCGCTTAGTACCGTGACGCAGGTGGCTGAGCGGGTCGCTCTTGTTCTTCTTGCTTGAGCTTGTCGAACGTGCGGTCTGCATGGCCACGCACTTGGTCCGGGGTCGGCTGCGCGAGTGGTTTCGGTTGGTCGCTGGAACAGGCCGTCATCGCGATGACCAGCATCCCCGTCATTGCGCACCCGATGATTCTTTGTCCATGGGCTATCTTACGATCTCTGCGCTCCATACATTGTCCTCCATGATGGATGATTGTGATTGTATCTTCGCTATTCAAAGGCGCGCTGAAGGTCGGAGACCGTTTGTAAGATACCTCGCTCCAATGCCGTCCGCCTCAGTTGCTGATAGTCCCAATTATCCGATGGGGACCAATCCCAACGTCCCCCATCATCCATGCGAGCAGTCACCACGTTGAGATACACCACTTCGCCACTTTCCACTCGAATAATCTTGGTCGTTACTGTAATCGGTCTCACCTGGCTAGGCAAACGAGCAAATAGGCGATCCCGCAAGGTCGGCCCATCGATCGAATAGAGCAGAACGCTGTCGACTCCCAATAGATGTCCTATTCCTACCGCACTGTCGTCGGCTACCATTCCCGCGATCTGGAACCGCTGTTCCGTGATAACCGCCAGCAAATGAAAGCGATCGACGACTTTGAGTGTGGGGCGCAGGATTTTCAATTGAAAGGTTGCGCCTTCCAGCCGCTGATAGGCCTCTAGAAACTCAGAATTCGAGGAACGGGGATAGAATACCGCAATCCGTTGCACATCACCCGGGATGGTCAACGACTGCCCAATGGCTCGAACTACAATGGGAGATTCAGCGGGGAGGGAACTACTCTGGCAACCGGCCATTGTGAGCGTCACCAAGAAGACGACTCCTCCTCGACTGATTTCGCGCGGCCAATTCATAGTCGCCCTTGGAAGAGCCGATTCTCGATGGAATAGTCCGCGATTCCTTAGTTATCATACTACCCCCTCTGTTTCAAAACCACTTGACCGCGTTGGAGGCAACAGGCCGATGGATCTCATTGACGGGGTTGAGGCGACGCGGTATTCTCAGCCACTTGTGATTGTCTGTTCCACAGAGGTGTTCATGTCCCTGCATGACCGTTTGACAGAAGACCTGAAGCGAGCCATGAAGGCCCGCGACCAATTGCGGATGGATGTGATTCGGATGATCAAGGCCGCTGTGATGAACAAAGAACTGGAAATCAAGAAGGATCTCGACGATGCAGAAATGAGCCGTGTGATGACGACCATGATCAAACAACGCCGGGAATCGGTCGAACAATTTGAGAAAGGTAACCGAACAGAACTTGCCGCCAAAGAACGACAGGAAATCACCATTCTCGAATCCTACCTCCCTCAAGCCCTCTCTCCGGAACAGCTCTCCACCGTCGTGGATGCGGTCATTCAGGAAACCGGTGCTCGATCTCTGAAAGAGATGGGCGTGGTGATGAAGGCGGTGATGGTCCGTGTAGCGGGCCAACCGATAGACGGCAAGCAGATCAGCGACCTCGTCCGCGCCAAGCTTCAGTAGCCCAATCGGCGCCTGCTATACTAAGAGGTGATAGCTCGCATAACTTGTGCGAGCGGCTGACAGGAATCAGCATGGGCATTCTCATCATCGACGATTCTCCAGACCAACAGGTCCTCCTTCGCGCAATTCTTGGGAAGGCCGGCCATACGGATCTCCTGAGCGCGAACTCGGCAAAGACAGCGTTTCCCATGCTCGATATGGACGGCCATGAGCCGCCCAGTCAGATCGACTTGATTCTGATGGATGTCCTCATGCCGGAACTGGACGGAGTCGAAGCCTGCCGCCAGATTAAGAGCCGACCACATCTGTGCGATATTCCCATCATCATGGTCACGGCCAAAAGTGATCTCTCTAATCTCCAAGCCGCGTTTGCGGCAGGAGCGAATGATTACATCACTAAACCGGTGAACAGCGTAGAACTCCTGGCACGCGCTTCCTCCGCCCTGGCGCTGAAAAAGGAAATGGACTGCCGCAAAGCGCGCGAAGGAGAACTCCGTCGAAGCAATGATGCGCTGCAGCAAGCGCTACGAGATGTCAAAGTCCTGAGAGGACTCATCCCGATCTGTGCATCCTGTAAAAAGATTCGCAATGACGGAGGATTCTGGCAACAGTTGGAGGAATATATCGGTGAACATTCCGAGGCCGAATTCAGCCACGGAATCTGCCAGCCATGTGTCAAAAAGCTTTATCCTGGAGTTTACCAGGACTAGCTGCTACGATTTCTCAGGCACACCACTCGTATTCACTGGATTCAGAACATTATGGGTATTTTGATCGTTGATGATTCAGCTGACGATCGCCTCTTGCTTCAGTCGATCCTCTCGGCCGCCGGCTATGACCAACTCTTGGTGGCCGGCTCGGCTGCCGCGGCCTTCCGTTTGCTTGGGCTCGATGACGGGAAGCACGGTGCTGCCTCTCGAGTCGACTTGATCCTCATGGACATCGTGATGCCGGAGATGAACGGGATCGAAGCCTGCCGCCAGATCAAGGCGGTTGAACGATTCCGTGACACACCGATCATGATGGTCACCGTGAAGACCGATCCCGTTGATCTCCAACTTGCCTTTGCCGCAGGCGCACTCGACTACATCGGGAAACCCATCAACAAGATCGAGCTCTTGACTCGCGTTCGATCGGTCTTGCGGTTGGTCCACGAAATCGACCGGCGTCGGGCTCGGGAGCAGGAGCTCCTTGAGGTCATGCGTCAACTCCAGGAAGCGAACCAGATGCTGTTGCGCCTGTCCAGTCTTGACGGCCTCACCGGTATTACCAACCGGCGGCAATTTGACGACTTCCTGGACCAGGAATGGCGTCGTGCTGTCCGTGAATTAACGCCGCTCTCTTTGATCATGCTCGACATCGATAGTTTCAAGTCCTACAACGATGCCCTCGGCCATACGTCGGGCGACGAATGCCTCCGGCAGGTGGCCGCAGCTATCTCGGGAGCCGTCAACAGACCAGGAGACCTCGTTGCCCGGTACGGCGGCGATGAATTCGTGGTTGTCCTTCCCGGTACCAGTACGGATGGAGCCGCGCAGGTGGCGGAAACGCTTCGCCAGCGAATTGAGTCTCTCGGCATTACACACTCTGACGGTGGCTGTACCACTAT
>DATEPD010000044.1:0-9529 GCA_035273365.1 Nitrospiraceae bacterium
TGGTCTTGAAAGAATGTCTCCCGCAGTTGATCGCGAAACTCTCTTTTCCGAAAGCCATGAGGTGGAATCACACCGGGGTGCGATTCGCTCGACCGGTACGATGGCTGGTGGCGCTGTTCGGAGGAGCCACACTTCCCATCAACGCGGCAGGGATTATTGCTGGAAACCGAACGCAAGGCCATCGCGTGTTAGGGAGTGCGAAGGGGATTGCGGTTCGAGACTCCGAGTCCTATCTGAGGGGGCTTGAGCGTCAGGGAGTCATTGCGGATCCGCAGCGTCGCCGACGTGTGATCGAAGATCAGATTGCCGCGATCTGCAAGAAGACCGGTTTCCGACTGCACCTCGATGCCGACCTGCTCGATCAGGCGGTCTATACGACCGAGTGTCCCAATGCCATAATCGGATCCTTCAAGCAGGCCTACTTGGAGGTCCCACAAGAAATCTTGATCACTTCCATGAAAGAACATCAGGGGTTTTTCTCTTTGATCGATAACGATACGGGCAAGCTCGTATCGCATTTCATCACAGTGGCCAATAACCAGGTGAAAGACATGACGCTCATCCGCGAGGGTAACGAGCGGGTATTGGCGGCGCGGCTGGCTGACGCCAAGTTCTTCTTCGATGAAGACCGCAAGATCAAGCTTCAGGATCGCGTGGGCAAGCTGGCCGGTGTGACCTTTCATCAGAAAATTGGCACGATGGGACAGAAGCAGGAGCGGGTAGCCAAGCTGGCAGGCACGATCGCTCAGATGGCACGTCTCAAGGAGCCTATGGTGAAGATCTGCCACCGTGCAGGTGAACTCTGTAAGGCCGATCTATTGACCGGAATCGTGGGAGAGTTCCCGACGCTTCAAGGGGTGATGGGTGAGTATTACGCCAAGTTTGATGGAGAGGATCGTGAAGTTGCAAGAGCTATTGGCGAACAGTATAAACCCAACTCTATGGAAGGGCCCGTTCCTACTGCGCTTGTTTCCCAAGTCCTTTCCCTTGCCGATCGGTTGGACACTCTAGCTGCCTTCTTCCATGTCGGGATTGTTCCAACAGGGTCAGAAGATCCCTTCGGGCTTCGGCGCCATGCAACCGCCATAGTCAGGATTCTCATCGGGGGGGAGATGAAGTTGAATCTCGGTCAGGCTGTGCAGGAGGCCCATGCGATTGTTGCGGCGGCCGGAATCAAGGCAGCACCGATGCAAGGGGATGCACAGAAGCGCTTGGTCGAGTTTCTGTTCGAGCGCGTTCGTCACTATGTGAAGACCGTACATGGTTTGCGCGATGATGTGATCAATGCGGTACTGACTGTGACAGATCGCCAGTTGTTTGACCTGCGGGACCTTATGGCGAAGATGAATGCGCTGGAATCCGTGACAACGAAGCCGGAATTCGATCCGTTGATTGTGGGCTTCAAACGTGCGCATCGACTTGTCGAGAAAGAGCAGTGGGATCGCAAACCAGTCGATCTGGCTCGATTTGAACATCCCTCGGAATCGGCGCTCTACCAGGCTACGGTGAAAGAGCGGGAGAACATGATGTTCTCGATGAACATTGGAGACTATGGTCAAGCTCTGGACGCGTTGGTGCGTCTGAAGCCTGCAATTGATGCGTTCTTCACAGCGGTTATGGTCAATGCGGATAATCCAGCCGTCCGAAGTAACCGGTTGTCGTTGCTCCAGGAAGTGGACGACTTCTTCAACTCATTCGCGGACTTCTCACAGATTGTGGTACAAGGAGGGTAAGGTATAGGGGGGTCCGGTGAGTCCCCCCGTGCGCGCGCAACGTGCGTCTCAGAAGATCCTCGTTGGACGCGCGTAATGGGGCACTCATCCGGACCCCTATCAAGTGAGAAAAAAATTGGTGTGGTGATGGATCAATCATCGTCAGACGATCAGCGCCGGGCGAAGAAAATCCGTCGATTCACCATCGGCGTGTCTCTTGCTCTGATCGTGCTCTGCAACACGATCATGTTGGTTGGGTTATGGGCCAGTGGGATCAATCTCGATGAGCTGGCAACGCCCCCTGATATATTCAACTCCAAACAGGATATTTGCCTCCGCCTCGGCTGGCAGTCCGTTGTGGGATCGGCGGAACCGGTGCAGCTTTGTTCGGAGTGGATCAATCTCTCCGACAAGTCCGGCAAAACTCACCAGCTTCAACAGGGCGTATTGCTCCGGCATGGACCGGACGGTCAGTATTATGTGGATCGGGGAAATCAAGCCGACTATCGGTTGCTCATATTGGGGCTGATTGTCGTGGCAGTCATTGCGTTAGGGTTGGTGGCGAAATGGTATCTGGTCGGCCGGTATCGGCTGTATCTCGAATCCGCCGCCGGCCACGGTGCATCGGTCGCCCATTGAATTGAACTGACGTCAACGCGAAGGAGAGGGCAGCGTGGCAAAGAAATACGTGTATTACTTCGGTGACGGCGTGGCCGAAGGGACCTCGAATATGAAAGAACTTCTCGGCGGGAAGGGCGCCGGCCTGGCCGAAATGACGAATCTCGGCATTTCCGTTCCGCCAGGCTTTACCATTTCCACCGAGGCCTGTGTCGAATATTACAAGAACGGGAAGCAGTATCCTCCCGGCATGTGGGACGCCGCGTTGAAATCGCTTAAGCGGGTCGAGCGATCAATGGATATGGGATTCGGCAATCCCGAGCGGCCGCTGCTGGTCTCGGTCCGGTCCGGCGCAAGGGCCTCGATGCCGGGCATGATGGACACGGTGCTGAATGTCGGTCTGACGACCAAAACGGTCGAGGGGCTGGCGGCAAAAACCCGCAATGATCGGTTTGCACAGGACAGCTATCGACGTTTTGTGGCCATGTACGGCAGCATCGTGATGGGCGTGCCACGTGAACATTTCGAAGCGATCCTCAAGCAGAAGAAGGCCGAAGTGGGTGTGCCGCACGAGACCCATCTCGATGCGCGGCATCTCCGTGAATTGGTCGCGAGCTTTAAGACGCTTATCAATGAAGAGACCAAGAAAGAATTCCCTGATGAGCCGCTCGAGCAGCTTCGCCTGGCTGTCAACGCCGTCTTTTCCTCCTGGTTCGGGGCGCGGGCCGTTACCTACCGGCGCCTCTATGGGATTCCCGACTCGTGGGGCACGGCGATCAATGTGGTGGCGATGGTATTCGGGAACATGGGGGAGACGAGCGGTACGGGTGTGGCGTTCACGCGCGATCCGGCCTCCGGCGATAAAAACTTTTTCGGCGAGTGCTTGATGAACGCTCAAGGCGAGGATGTCGTTGCCGGCATCAGGACTCCGCTTCCAGTCAACGCGCTGGCGAAGAATGTGCCGGGGGCCTACAAAGAGCTGGAGCACACCTACAAGAGGCTCGAAAAACATTACCGGGATATGCTCGATTTGGAATTCACGATCCAAGAGGGCAAGTTGTATATGCTGCAGACCCGGGTCGGTAAACGAACCGGCATCGCAGCCGTGAAGATTGCGGTCGACATGGTCAGAGAAAATCTGATTTCAAAGCGGGAAGCGGTGCAACGGATCGGGCCTGAACAATTGGCGCAATACCTGTACCCGATATTCGACTCACACGAAGAGGCGAAATCCAATCCACTGGGGAAAGGACTTCCAGCCGGTCCTGGTGCGGCAGCCGGGAAGATCGCCCTCAATCCGGATCGGGCCGTGACGATGAAAGAGGCTGGTACACGTGTGGTACTGGTCAGACAGGAAACGAGCCCGGACGATATTCATGGAATGAACGCCGCAGAGGGATTTCTGACAGCGCGGGGCGGGATGACGTCCCACGCAGCAGTAGTCGCCCGGCAAATGGGCAAGGTGTGCGTGGCCGGCTGCGAAGCGGTAGAAGTGCTGGATAGCCAGTCCGTCCGCATCGGGGCCAAAGTGTTCCGTGAGGGGGACTACCTATCGATTAACGGTTCGACCGGCAATGTGTACGAGGGGGATCTTCCCGTCGTTGAATCCGAAATCATTCAAGTCATCCAGGGCAAGTTGGACGCGAAGAAGTCAGACAAGTACCAGCGTTTCGCGTTGATTCTGTCATGGGCCGACGACGTGCGGAAGCTGCATGTTCGCGCCAATGCCGACGTGCCGGACCAGGCGAACATCGCGCGTGGCTTTGGGGCGGAGGGGATTGGACTCTGTCGGACGGAGCATATGTTCTTCGCCGAGGATCGCATCCCGATTATGCAGAAGATGATCTTGGCGCGGACGAAAGAGGAACGAGAAAAGTTTCTCGATCAACTCCTGCCGCTGCAAAAACAGGATTTCATCGGGCTCTATCGCGAGATGGCCGGTTATCCGGTTACCATTCGTCTGCTGGATCCTCCATTGCACGAATTTCTGCCGAAGCGCGAAGAGTTGATGGTGGAGATTGCGCAGCTGGAACTGACCGGACGCGACGGAGCCAAGCTGCAAGAAAAACGTCGGCTGCTGGCTAGGGTTGAAGAACTCCACGAATTTAATCCCATGCTTGGGTCACGTGGGTGCCGGCTTGGGATTACGATGCCGGAGATTACCCGCATGCAGGCGCGGGCCATCATGGAAGCCGCGTGCGAGCTGGCCAAGGAAGGGAAGACGATCGTCCCGGAAATCATGATCCCACTGGTGGGGATGGTGTCGGAAATGAAGGCGCAGAAAGATTTGATCCGCGACGTGGCGCAGGAAACGATGAAGCAGTACAACGTAAAGCTCTCCTACCTCGTGGGCACGATGATCGAACTGCCGCGCGCCGCCGTGACGGCCGATCGCATCGCCACAGAGGCGGAGTTCTTTTCATTCGGGACGAACGACCTCACCCAAACCACGTTCGGTTTTTCTCGCGACGATGCGGCGAAATTCATCGATTTTTATCGGACGGTCAATATTATGGAAGAAGATCCCTTTGCGGTGCTTGACCGAGAAGGGGTAGGGGCGTTGATGCGACAGGCCATCGCCGGCGGTCGAAAGACCCGTCCCGGCATTAAGCTCGGCATCTGCGGTGAGCACGGCGGCGATCCCAGTTCCGTGGAATTTTGCCATGAACTTGGATTGGACTATGTGAGCTGCTCGCCCTATCGTATCCCTATTGCGCGGCTCGCGGCAGCTCATGCCGCGTTGGCCGAAGCTGGATCGGGTTTCCCCACGCGCAAGGTGTCAGGGGCGCGTGTGAAGGGGAGAAAGGCCACGGCGAAGACCATGAAGACAAAGTCGGCTCAGCGGCCCCGCAGCCGATCGCGCGTCACGCGCAAGACACGGTGACGGCCACCGCACCGCACCTCCACTTCATGACCCTGGCGCTTCGTCTTGCAGCGAAGGGCCGTGGTCAGACCAGCCCGAATCCTATGGTCGGCGCCCTCGTCGTCAAAAACGGACGCATCGTCGGCCGCGGGTATCACCAGGGCCCAGGGCAACCTCATGCAGAGATTCTTGCGCTCCGGCAAGCGGGGCCACGCGCCGATGGCGCGACGCTCTATGTCACACTCGAACCCTGTTGTCACCTCCTCAAGCGAACCCCACCCTGCGTGCCGGCAGTGATACAATCCGGCGTACGGCAGGTGGTGGTGGCAATGATCGATCCCAATAGAATGGTCAACGGACGAGGGATTGCTGCCATGCGCCGAGCTGGGATTACTGTGACGACAGCGGTGGCACAAGAGGAGGCGGCGCAGTTGAATCGCGCGTACCTCCATTGGACAACGACCGGCCATCCCTATGTGATCCTCAAAGCCGGGATGACCTTGGATGGAAAGGTGGCCACGGCGAAGGGAGAGTCCCGGTGGATTACCGGTCCACGCGCCCGCCAAGAGGCACATCGACTCCGGAGCCAGGTGGATGCGGTGGTCGTCGGGATCGGCACCGTGCTGAAGGATAATCCCACACTGACGGCTCGACTCTCCGATCACCCACCTAAGCTGGCACCGCGACAACCCTTGCGTGTCGTGCTCGATAGCCGGCTCAGAACGCCGCCGACAGCCATGGTGTGTGCCAAACAAGACCAGGTGAAGACATTGATTGTAACCACGAGCCGTGCGTCCCAGTCGCGCCGCCGATCATTTGAACGGGCGGGGGTGGAAGTGGTCTCAATTGCACTGAAGAACGGGCGGGTCTCGTTTCCGGCCCTCCTGACGATGTTAGGCAAGCGCGGGATTACTTCTGTGCTCATTGAGGGAGGTAGCACCGTGAATGCCTCAGCGTTACGAGAGACACTCGTCAATCACGTCGTGCTCTATCTCGCTCCTACCCTGCTGGGCGGGCAGGATGCCAAAGGGGTGATCGGCGACCGCAGCCCAAAGCGGTTGGCCCAGGCACTGGCATTGCGACGTGTCATGGTCCGCAGAATCGGAGTGGATTTGGTCGTGGAGGGAGATCTGTGAAACGCAGGCTCCTTTGGGGTACCCTCGTCGTGATCCTTGCGGCGCTTGACAGCCATGAAACGGATGCGGCGGATGTATCCCTTTCTGCCGATCTCAAAACGCAGGTCTTCCGCTATTTGGATACCACGGATACGGACGAGGCTGCTCGAACCCTTCAGGCCATACTCTCGGATCCGTATGTGACGATCGACCAGACAGTACGGATCATTCAAACCGAACGGGACTATGCCCCGCAGCCGACTGGAACTATTCCAGACGAGCGAATCGATGTGTTGGGACGTGCATATCACCTGGCGCTCTCCGTTCCCACGACGTATCAGCCGACGAAGGTATATGCATTAGTGGTTTGCCTGCATGGTGCTGGATTTACCGGTGAGGCCTACCTGGAACGCTGGCAGGCGCGATTGGGGAAAGACTATGTCTTGGCCTGTCCGACTGTTCAGACGGGTGCATGGTTTACAAGAGGTGCGGAGGAGTTGGTATTGGCGACGATTCATTCCGTGCAGCGGCGCTACCACATCGATCCTGATCGGATCTTTCTCACCGGCATGTCGAATGGCGGAATCGGCACCTGGGTCATCGGCATGCACGACGCATCCTTATTCGCTGGGCTTGCCCCCATGGCCAGTGGCCTCGATCACGTGCTGATGCCGTTCCTGGCCAACCTGCGCTCCACACCGATCTATATCATTCACGGAAGCAAGGATGAGGTGATGCCGGTGGAACTCAGCCGCTCAATTACAAAAGAACTGACCAAGTTGGGCTATCCGTATGTCTATCGAGAACATGATCGGGAGCATCCCATGGCGGGCGGGCACTACTTCCCCAGAGAGGAATTGCCTGAGCTGGTGAACTGGTTCAATGCCCAACGGCGCAATCCCTTGCCGACCACCGTGACGGTGGTGCGTGAGGCGAGCCACTTTCAACCGTTTGGATGGGTGCGTATCGACGCGACCGATCCCATTGCCGCATTCTCAGAAGATCTGGTCAACAAACGTGACGAGCGAATCAAGCGCCGGGAATATGCGAGACTGGATGTCTCCATCGTGGCTCCGAATCGTATTGACGTCCAAGCCGATCGAGTCCAACGTTACAGCCTTTTTCTGAACGAACAGCTCATCGATTCTTCCAAACCGCTCGTGGTGCTCACCAATGGGCAGGTGTCCTTCGAAGGTCCCGTGGCGCCATCGCTTGAGACCTTGCTCCGGCAGGCCCGCTTGCGACAAGATTCCAGCCAACTCTTTCCAATCCATCTTGCCATCCAGGTTCGAAAGCAGCCGTGATGATTCCCGGATCGTTGTGTTCGCGAAGGGCCGGTGTCCTGTCTCTGCTCGTCGTCATCGGGCTGAATTCATCGATGTATCCGAGTGTGGCTCAATCAGAGACCTGTGTGCTGTCCTCTCAGCATGAAGGGGTGACGTTTCATGTTGAACTGATTGAGGCACGCTGGGCTTGCCCCCTGCAGTCGATCATCAGCAGCTACACGACGTTCAACAAAGTCGGACCAACACCCATACGGCTTTCCGAACCTGTCTATCACTACCTCTTGGACCGGCCGCCGATAGCCGCGGCATTGATTAATCGACTGGATATTGCCCCCTATAAATCGGAGGCGAGGGGACCTGGACGCTTCTGGGCCCACGATGGTGCGGGAACGGAGGGGACGATCGAACTTGTGTATCAGGATCTCACCGATCGGATTTATTACGTGGAAGGAACCCACACAAGCATCGTGCTGCCGGATATCAATGGGAAGGCAGTCGTGTTTGTAAAAATGAACCCGGTTAAAGATGGACAAGGGAATGACGCCATCGAAACGACGCTGGTGGCCTATGCAAAATTGAACAGCCGCGTGTTGGCCGGGCTTGTCTCACTCATACGGCCGCTCATCGGCAACACTGTTGCGCGGAAATTGACCAAAGGCATCAATGTCGTCAACCGTTTGGGGCAGGAAATGTGGCAACATCCCGATCGGGTCCTCTTCGAGGCGAACGCTCCTCCATCGTTGCCGCATGACGATGTGGAATTCTTGAAGCAAGCACTTTCGAATCTGTCGCATTCCGGCAGCGCGTCACAATTCAGGATGTCTCCACCATGACGACGTCGCGCAGCTTCACCCTGCTCTGCACGGTCGGCGTGTTCTGCTTTATCAGTTACAACATGGTCCGGATGCCGGCGCTGTCGCTGTTCGCAGAATCGTTGGGGGCCAGTCCTGAACGGGTCGGGCTCATCGTGTCGGTGTCCACACTTACCGGGGTATTCCTCAAATTGCCGTCCGGCGCGCTGTCCGACATTTACGGTCGGCGGTTCCTGTTGCAGATCGGTGTCGTGGCGTTCGGGCTTCCGCCGTTTCTGTACCCTTGGGTGACAGATCTCGATGCGCTGACCACCTTGCGCTTCTTCCACGGACTGGCCACCGCCATCTTTGCGCCAAGTGCGCTGGCGACAGTCGCCGATCTCTATACCGTAAAGCGAGGCGCTGCCCTTGGCACCTATACGGCCTCCACGCAATCCGGTGCGCTGCTCGGACCGCTCATCGGCGGCTATCTGATCCATGCGTCAGGATTTTCCGAGGCCTTCGTGACCGCCGGCATATTCGGCTGCATTGCCATCGCCATCTTCTATAGCCTGCACCTCACTCCACCTCCCCCGCGTATTCAGGAGAAGGGGATGGCCCCACTGCTCGCGGAGATGTGGAAGGGCTTCAGGGTGGTCGCCAAGAATCGCAAGGTGCTGATTACCAGCTTGACCGACGCAGCCAAGATGATTGCGAACGGAGCCCTGATGGCCTTTCTCCCGCTCTATGGTGTCTCGGTAGGATTGAATCCAGGAGAAGTCGGACTATTGTTTACGGTCCAGGCTCTGACGTCGCTCGTTTCCAAACCGATTATGGGTCGCGTGTCTGACAGCATCGGGCGTCAGCCGCTCATCATCATCGGGCTCGTGATTTGTGCAGTGACCTTTATTTGTATCCCACAGGTGTCGATGTTTGGGCTGCTTTTGTTGCTCTCGGCGGGCTTTGGCTTTGGCGAAGCCGTGGTCTCCTCCTCGTCGTCCGCGCTGGTGGCGGATAGTTCCGAGTTCAAAACACTCGGAGCGGGAATGGGCATGCAAGGGACGATTGGAGATATCGGCCATGCGAGCGGGCCTCTTCTGGCAGGGGTCCTGATCTCGCACCTGAACTATGCCAACGCCTTTGC
>DATEPD010000045.1:0-8162 GCA_035273365.1 Nitrospiraceae bacterium
TATCGAGCAAAATGGCTTCATCGTACCCATCCGCCTTCGCTTCCCGCTTCGCGAGAATCGAGTTCACGTAGTAGCCGGAGATCTTCCCTCTCGTCATTGAGACATTGACGTGATGACGTGCAAAGGAAGATACGCGGGCCCGCATCCCATTCGCCAACGCATCCTCCCCGAGATAGGCACCCCAGGTCCAAGCTGCGATGGCCAACTTAATCGGGTTGTCACCGGGGTAGACCCCCATCGCTCCATGTCCAATATAGACGAGCGGACGAATGTAGCAGGCCTCCAGCTTATTCACCCTGACCGTTTCCACGATCGCCTCTGCGACCTGCTTCTTGTCGAAAGGCATCTTCATCATGCCAATATGGGTGGAATCGAACAGCCGATCGACATGCTCCTGCAACCGAAAAATCGCGGAGCCGGACTTCCCCTTGTAACAACGAATCCCCTCGAACGCAGCTAGTCCATAATGGAGCGAATGGGTCATCACATGGACATGCGCGTCCGCCCAATTGACGAACGACCCGTCCATCCAAATTTTTCCTTGTGGCTCAAGCATACGCAACGAAGACGAGGAGGTGACCCATCGAACGTCGAAGTCGAAATATAACAGCGGGCTGGAAGAAGCGTCAAGCAAAGGCGCGCGGCATGGCCCAGAGTAAGAGAACCAAGAAGCAGTTTTTCAGTTTTTTCAACTTGGTATCTGAGGAGCACGAAGTTGCCGACTCAATAAATGAGCGATGTGCATCGCGGCATCCGGACTGAATCGAATGAGATCCAGTCCAAAATCATACCCATCGACCCATCGGACCGTCGCTCGTTCAATCTCTATCGTTGTGGCATTATCTTCAAGCGTGAGGCGCAGCCCCAAATTGAGACCTGGTTCAACAGCATGGTCACCCTGGACACGCATCCCCAATTGAGACAGATTCGTCACAATACCCTTCCCGACACGTTCCTCGCTAAGATAATAGAGGACAAGCCAGATCGGTATTCGACGATACGGGCGGAGCACGAATCGAGTGTGTTTCGACTTGGAGGGATGAGGTTTCGGTGCTGCGGCCATTTATATTACCTCCGATTCACGAGATGGCTCAACAATTGAAAAACAGAATACGCCCAGGATCCAAAGCAGGATAGCCCACAAATAGGTTAACTCGAAGGAGGGGTGAAACCTGCAGACAGCTCTGAGGTGAAATTTCTCGGGACAACAAGCCTGTGCCTTGACAGGCTTCAAATCGCTATGTTAAAAGATCAGCTTCTGTAATGGAGACAAGGGCTTATGTACGCGATCATCGAGACAGGCGGAAAACAGTATCGTGTCGAGACTGGATCATTGGTTCAAGTGGAGTCCCTTCCTGGCGAGGTCGGGGGGACAATCGAACTCGGGCAAGTTCGACTGGTCCATGGCGACAGAGGGATAGAGATCGGACAACCGTTGGTCAAAGGGGCCACCGTCAAGGCCGAGATTATCAGCCAGGGTCGAACCCGCTCGATCACCATATTTAAGAAACAACGGCGCAAAAACTATCGGCGGACTAATGGCCATCGCCAGGGCTTTACCAAATTGCGCATTACCGGCATCCAAACGGCCTAACGAGGATCAGTCATGGCAACAAATAAAGGCGGCGGATCAACGAGAAATGGACGCGATAGCAATCCGCAATATCTTGGTGTCAAAGCCTACGCCGGGGAGACCGTGAAGGCCGGATCAATCCTTATTCGTCAGCGAGGGACGAAGTTCTTTCCTGGCTTCAACGTGGGCCTCGGCAAAGACCATACCCTCTTTGCCCGCATCACAGGGATCGTGAAGTTCGAACGTGGCCGCGGACGGCAGAAGGTCAGCGTCTACTCCGCGCCCTCGATTTCTTAGTACATTCATTTCCTCTTTTCTCGTCACAGTTTCGTAACCGCGAGGACTCCCGGCGTGAGTAGGAGTGCAACGGGATGTTTATCGCAGGTCATGCCCATACGCTCATCACGCTGAAGCGGCGCGCCAATGTTTGTCGATGAAGTCCGTATTCATATCAAAGCCGGTCGTGGCGGCGACGGTGCATGCAGTTTTCGACGCGAAAAATTCGTGCCGCGTGGCGGACCGGACGGTGGCGATGGCGGCCACGGCGGCGATGTCGTATTTGAAGCATCGCCTCGCATGACTACGCTCCTCGACCTCCGTTACCAAAAACACTACGAAGCAGAAGTCGGTCGCCAGGGTGGCGCAGCCAATTGCTCCGGAAGAACCGGAGAGGATGTGGTGGTGGCCCTTCCTGTCGGCACCGTCGTCTTCGATGATCAGACCGGTGAGATGTTGGCAGACCTAGTCGTCCCGGGACAGCGGTTTGTAGGAGCGCGGGGGGGGCGGGGCGGTCAGGGGAATAGCCATTTCGCCACGTCGACCAACCGCACACCCACGGAATTTGAAACCGGCACGGAAGGCGAAGAACGGTCACTCAGACTCGAGTTGAAACTGTTGGCCGACGTCGGACTCGTGGGTCTTCCCAATGCTGGGAAATCGACGCTGATTGCCGCAATCTCCGCAGCACGACCGAAAATCGCCGATTATCCCTTCACTACGCTGACGCCGAATCTTGCAATCGTTCGCTGGGGAGAAAAAGAAAGTTTCGCCGTCGCTGATATTCCCGGAATCATCGAAGGCGCTCATGAAGGAAAGGGACTTGGATTCCAATTTCTTCGGCATATCGAACGCACGTCATTTTTACTGCACATGATTGACGTGTCGGAATGGGCTCCTGAGGAGCCCATCAAGTGTTTCGAGATTATGCGTCAGGAGTTAGCAGCCTATGATGAACCGATCACCACACGCCCCTTCGTGGTGGTCGCAACGAAAATCGACATTGCTGGTGACAAGGCACGCCTGCGCGAGTTACAGAAATACTGTACACGTCATCATTACACGTGCTTCCCAATCTCTGCCGCCACAAGAGAAGGCCTGACAGATCTCGTCACCTATATCGGACAACAGGTCGCACAGCTTCGAGCGACACCATGCGAGACGAACTCCTAAGACAGGCCACCCGCATTGTGATCAAAATAGGGAGCAGTCTCGTTGCGTCTCGAGACACAGGGCTGCGCCCAGAACAGATCGATCGGCTCGCGGATGAAATCGCAGCACTCCGGTCAAGCGGACGTGAAGTCTTGATTGTCTCCTCCGGCGCGATCGTGTCCGGCATCAAGAAATTAGGTCTAAAGGAATACCCCAAGAGCCTGCCCGTGAAGCAGGCAGCCGCAGCGGTAGGCCAGAGTCGGCTCATGTGGGCGTACGAAAAATCGTTTGAGCGGCTCAACCTCAAGGTGGCACAAATTCTACTCACTCACGACGACCTCGCCGATCGGCGGCGATTTCTCAATGCGCGTCACACCCTGACTGCGTTGATCGGGTTCGGCGTGATCCCCATCATCAACGAAAACGATACGGTCGCAGTGGATGAAATCCGCGTGGGAGACAATGATACCCTGGCTGCCGACGTCGCTCATCTGGTCGACGCGGAACTTCTGATCATTTTGTCCGACATCGACGGTCTCTTTACGGAGGACCCGCGCAAGAACCGCGCAGCCACACTGATCCAGTTGATCCCGGATATTACAGAAGAGATCGAAGAACGGGCCGGTGTCTCCACCACATTCGAAGGAACTGGGGGCATGGCCACGAAAATCCGGGCTGCCAAGAAGGTCAGCGAGTATGGAGTGGCCACCTTGATCTTGAATGGGCAAGAACCCGGTCTCCTCCCGAAGGTATTGGCCGGCGGCCCTGGTGGCAGTCTCTTCCTCGCGAAGGAACGTCGCTTGACCAGCCGCAAACATTGGATCGCCTTCACGCTCAGGCCTCGAGGGACTCTGACGCTCGATCCTGGAGCGGTCGAGGCGCTTGCCCGACGGGGCAAAAGTTTGTTGGCGTCCGGCATCCTGGGCGTCAGGGGCTCGTTCGATACGGGAGATGCGGTCAGTTGTCTCGACCAGGACGGCAAAGAATTCGCCAAAGGACTCGTCAATTTCTCCTCCGACACCTTGGCACGGATCAAAGGGCTCAAAACGATCGAGATTCAGCAGCAGCTCGGTCCGCAGGAATATGAGGAAGTCATCCACCGGGACAATCTGGTCATCCTGGACCAACGTTAGCGCGTGGGCGACACCGCATGAAACTTGGACTCCTCGGCGGCAGTTTCAACCCCGTGCACGATGGTCACCTGGCCATCGCACGCCAAACACGCGAGGCCCTCGAGCTCGATCAAATCCTCTTCATCCCTACGAGTTACCCTCCCCATAAGCCGAACGGCGGTCTGGCGGCGGCCCAAGACCGCTATGAGATGGTCCGCCTTGCCATCGCTTCAGACCCTTCTCTTATCATCTCGGATGTGGAACTCCGTCGGCCAGGCAAGTCCTACTCCATCGACACGGTTCGCCAGCTGCAGCAGAAATATGGGGCCCACACCCAATTGTTCTTCCTGATCGGGATCGATGCCTTTCTGGATTTCCCATCCTGGCGCGACCCTCGGGCATTACTGGAACTCTGCTCGTTCGTTGTCCTCTCCAGGCCAGGCCTGTCGTTTCGTTCCCTCTCAACCGTCCCATTGCTTCCGCCAATTCCATACCCTTCGCTGGCTGACCTGGATTCGGGACAGATTTTCCGAATTGAGGCGCCGCTCGGAAGCCATCGCCTGATCTGCCTCAAACAACCACCCTGCCCAATTTCCGCATCGGACATTCGCGCTCGAATCCGCCAAGGACTCTCTGTGGCAAATCTGTTGCCGCCTTTAGTGGAATCTTATATACTTCGACATCATCTCTACCAAGAGGAGTGCAATCGTACGAACAGCTAGGTCTACGGCCCTCGCCATTGCCCGGGCCATGCGCGATAAGAAGGCCACCGATGCTCTCATCCTCCAGGTAGCCCCACTGACCTCTGTTGCCGACTACCTGGTTATAGGCTCGGCGGATTCGGGTCGCCAAGCGAGTGCCATCGCGGATCATATCAGCGGCGTCCTCTCTCGTTCTGGCTCCAAACCGCTGAACGTCGAAGGCACAGGGTCCTCACAGTGGGTTCTGATGGACTTCGGCGATGTTATCGCCCATATTTTCAGGCAAGATGTCCGGGAACATTACGCGCTCGAACGGCTGTGGGCCGACGCAAAGCGCGTCGCCATCCCGGACAAACAGCCGGTTGCAAAAGCGGCTGTCACCCCACGACCCATGAAGCGAAAAAAGGCATCAGCGAAAACAAAGGTCTAGACCGATGTTCCGACTGCTCACCACCATCTTCCTTGTCAGTATCGGGATCTTCCTTTACAGTTATTTCCGTGAGTTGAATCCTGGGACGGTCACAGTTCGGACCAGTCCTGCCATCCAGTTCGAACTGAGTCCTGTCACACTCGTCGTCTTTTCCATGGCTGTCGGCGCCGTGCTCGTAGCGTTGGCAGTTGGCATGCGGCAAACTGCCCATGTCATCGGCAACTGGCGCAGCATGCGACTGTTGCGGCGCAAGGAAAAGATCGATGCGCTCCATCGCGAAGGCACCCATGCTTTCATGTCGAAACGTACCGTCGAAGCCATCAGCCTGTTTGAAAAGGCGCTGGCCATGGACCCCAATCGTGTCGACTCGCTGCTCTGGCTGGGAAACATTTACCGCGCAGAAAACAACTTTGCAGAGGCGATCCGCCTTCATCAACGGGCGAATCGCGTCGACGATCGCAACATCGAAATTCTACTGGAACTGGCGAACGACTTGGAGGGCGCCAAACGCTATGAGGATGCCCTGCAGGCCCTGCACAAAATGCTCAAGATTGAACCGGATAACCTCACCGCACTCATCCGCAAGCGAGATCTATTGATCCGACTTGAAAAATGGAGCGAGGCACTCGAAATCCAACATCGTCTACTCAAGGCCAACCTGCCTGAGCCGGAGCGCCTGGCCGAGGCTCATCTCCTCACCGGCTGCACCTATGAGGTCGGACGCCAACTACTGGAACGAGGGCACCCCGACAAGGCTCGGCGTTACTTTCGTGGCGCGATCAAGAAAGACCGGACGTTCCTGCCAGCGTACATCGGTATTGGCGAAATCTTGATCCGGGAGGGCAAAACCAAGCAGGCAGTAGAAATTCTCAAGAAGATCTATGCCAAGACCCACAGCATCATCATCCTGCACCGCCTGGAAGAACTCTTTCTCGAACAGGGCGAACCCAGCGAAATTATCCGGGTCTATCAGGAAGCCCTCAGGCAAGACCCGAATAACCCCGCCCTGCAGTTCTATTTAGGCAAGCTTTACTACCGACTCGAAATGGTCGACGAAGCCTTCGACATCCTCTCGACCGTGGAAGGGATACAGGACCAATTGGCCGACTACCACAAGATCATGGCCAATCTCTATCTTCGCAAGCAGCACATGGAACAGGCCGTGGCCGAACTCAAGAAAGCCCTGCATTTCAAGAAACGGGTGCTCGTCCCCTATGTTTGTACCGCCTGTCAGCAAGAATCGACCGAATGGTCGGGACGCTGCCGCCGCTGTGGGACCTGGAATGCGCTGGTCGCACTGCCATGGCCGACTGTCAGTCAAGCGGTCTCTGCTCAAGAGAGCGGCCCGCTCTCGGTCTCTGCGGTTCCTTACCAGGGCATTGCTTCTCCCTTCGAAACCGTGTAGGTTTTCCGCCAGTTCGGCTGCCTGATGCACGTGCATCCGCATCGCGTCAATGAACCTCTACAGATGATGGAGTGTCCCATGGTCGACTACCAGGATTTTGCTGCCAAGGCCTTGCGCGACGAAACGCTGACACGAAGCGAGTGCCAAGCCGTGCTCGATAGTCCAGATGAACAGCTGCTGGGACTTCTCCAAGCTGCCTTTACCGTCCGATCCCATTATTTCGGGAAGACCGTTCGTCTCCAAATGTTGCAGAACGCCAAGAGCGGAGCCTGCCAGGAAGACTGCCATTACTGTTCCCAATCGGCGATTTCGACCGCGCCGATCGAGCGCTATAACCTCTTACCGCGGCAACAGATGATTGACGGCGCCCGACAAGCGGCAGCCTCGAAGGCCCAACGTTATTGTATCGTGATCAGTGGGCGAAGCCCGTTGGATCGAGAAATCGACGAAATCGCCGGGGCCGTACGTTCGATTAAAGAGGAAGTTCCAATTCAGATCTGCTGTTCGCTCGGCTTGATGAACGAAGCACAGGCCAAACGGTTGAAAGCCGCCGGCGTCGATCGAGTGAACCATAACTTGAACACCAGTGAATCCTTTCATTCTTCAATCTGTACCACCCACACGTTTCAAGATCGGTTAGCCACGATCAAGAATGCGCGAGCGGCAGGATTGGAAATCTGTTCTGGTGGGATCGTCGGTATGGGCGAGAAGAACGAAGATCTAATCGACCTCGCCATGGCACTCCGAGAAGTCAAACCGGACTCGATTCCACTGAACATGCTCCATCCAGCAACAGGCACCCCGCTGGAGCATTATGACAACCTCACTCCGCAACGCTGTTTAAAAGTGCTCTGTCTCTTCCGGTTCCTGCACCCACATACTGAAATCCGCATCGCCGGCGGGCGGGAACACAACCTCCGCAGCCTCCAACCTCTCGCGCTCTACCCAGCCGACTCCGTCTTCGTGAACGGCTACCTCACGACACCAGGCCAACCTGCCCCCGAAGTCTGGAGCATGATCGAGGACCTGGGCTTCAAGATAGAAGTCGATTACCAGCAGCCGGTGGCAAGCTAGACCACCGCTAATCTTCTTTCTTTAGCCTTAGTTTTACGCTCGAGGGGACTTTTGCTGACCCTGTCCATTTGGGGCGCAACGACACTTTCCCGAGCGCTCTATCAAACCAGCTGCTCTTACTTTAGGCGAGTTGAGAACAAAGCCACGAGGTGCCCATACCGAAACACCTGTCGAGGCACTACTTGCTCCGAATTTGACTCGACACACTACCCAAAGAATAGCAACCTATGTTCATTCCAATTGCGCGCGTCCAACGAGGGTCTTCTGAGGCCGCGCGTTGCGCGAGCACGGGAATGAACTAGGTTGTCTATTCTTCTCTCAGCCCCTCCACGAGCGGCTGTCGTGCGGCCCAGCGGGCGGGGAAATAGCCGGCCACCAAGGCAGCTGTAAGTGCAAGTGCGATGGCTTGCAGAATCAATCCGCCGGGAACTGTCAACTG
>DATEPD010000046.1:0-2764 GCA_035273365.1 Nitrospiraceae bacterium
TTAGACAGACGATAGACTCCTTGCACCGGGGCTTTGCTCGGGTCGTCGAAGGCTTTTGGGAGCCCAAACGGTGGATCGGTGAAATACAAGTCGCCGTTCGATTTGAATACCAGATCGTTCGGACTGTTGATCTGATGTCCATCATAGTGGTTGGCGAGAGGCACAATCGTTCCGTTCGCTTCCAACTGCCCGATTTGTCGATCGCCGTGTCGACAGAGGATGAGGCGACCTTGGGCATCGAGCGTGAGTCCGTTTGAGCCAGGCTCCTTACCCGCGAATGGTGCCGTACCACTATAGCCGCTCGACTTGAGATAAAGGCTCGTTCCTTCTCCCGCCTTCCATTTATAGACGGCGTTAGCCGGAATGTCCGAGAAGAGCAGATACTCACCCTGCTTGTGCCAAACTGGCCCTTCGACCCAGGTGAACCCATCGGCGATCCTTTCCAACTTTGCATTGTGCGAAACGAGCTGATCGAAGCGCGGATCGAAGCTTGTGATGGTCACAGGAACAGGTTCAGCCCAAACCGTTGCGCTCTGAAAGAGCGTGCTCAGTAGTGCGGTCGCTAAGAGTCTCAAGAAGAGATCGCTCATGGCCGAATCCCAGCAATGTTCATCCTTATCCTATAAATCCCCGTCAAGGCCGTAATGAACAGCGACTTGCTGTCGTCATCCCCCCAGGCCATGTTGTGGGGATCTTCCGGTCCTTTGATGAGGCCAAGCTGCTTGCCTTCCGGCGAGATGATCCAGAGCCCCCCCGGTCCGGTCGAATACACATTGCCCTGTTGATCAACTTTCAATCCATCCAACGCATCATGCCCCGGTATGTTGGTCATATCAAAAAACAGCGTACTGTTTGTGAGCGTACAATCCCGATTGACATCGTAGCGCAGGATGACTTTTCTCTTGTCGTTCCAATTGTTCACATACAGAAACTTTTCGTCAGGCGAAAACGCGAGTCCATTCGGCGCATCGAGATCCGTGCTCACGAGCTTCACCTGTCCATCGTTCACGCAATAGATGCCGCTGTAGGGCAGTTCTTTTCGAGGGTCGTCGAACACTTTCGGCAGGCCGAATGGCGGGTCAGTAAAATAGAGTGCGCCGTCGGAGCGATAGACAAGATCGTTCGGGCTGTTGAATCGTTTCCCCTCATACCGATCGGCCAGTACGGTAATGTTGCCGCGCGGTTCGACGCGGATCACGCGGCGGTGACCATGTTGGTTGATCGTAAGGCGACCCTTGCTGTCGAGCGTGAGCCCGTTCGAGCCTGGTTGATGGTATTCGCCCACATTGTAGCCGGCATAACCGCTTTTCGTGCGAAAGACGGATACCTGCCCGTCAGCTGACCAACGATAGATTGTATTGGCGTTGGGATCGCTGAAGAGGAGATACCCCGATGTGTTGGCGGTGGCAGGAACCCACACCGGACCTTCGGTGAACAGAAAGCCACCAGCAAGTTTTTCAAGCTTGGCATCTGATGAAACGACCGCATCCAGGCCCGGATCGACTCTGACAATCTCGGTGTGTACAAACTGCGTCGGACCGATTTTGGTTGTCTTGTAGAAGTCGAGTGTCGCCGAGCGCACCCAGATGAAATTGCCCGGTGGATTCGACAGCGGACCGTTGATGCCAAACACGGCTAGCTGAATTTTCTGGTTTGGCCGTGCATTCCTGGTGAGCACCACACGGTTCGGTGCGTTGAATCCCTTGATCAACTGCCCGCCAGGCTGGCCCAGTACCAGCGGCAATTTCCCATCGACCCACACTTCGGCATAATCGTCGATGCTCACTTCAAAGATGATCGTTGAGCCGGTTGGATCGAACAACCCGATCTTCTCCGGGATCGTCACACTGATGCGATACCAATTGAAGCAGAGACGTCCGGTGGATCGCCGCTCTTCCAACTGTGCCGGTTTCAGGGCTTCCCATTTGGAATCGTCGAAATCCACTGTGCCCGCATGCAGATCTATGTCCTGTGTTCGAGTCGGCGGACCGGACGGACCGAGGTCTGCACCGGGGCCGTAATGATCGACATCGACGACCTTCACGTTGCTGTAACGCCACTGACCTTTGAGCAACCCGACACCTTCGTCGGTCTTGAGATCAACAATGACGTCCGGCCTTACACCCGGCGCGTCCCCCGTAATCTGTGCCCAGGATGGTTGCGCCGATATAACGAGCGCAGTTATGACGAGGACCGTCCAACTCTTCATCTTCTCACCTCATCTCCCAACCGTTTCTTATTTCGCTATCTCGAAGGGCTGAGGAGGAGTTGGCCTCTACCGCGCGCATCGAACGAGCACATTCCGATCGTGCGCGTTCTGCGAGCGAGGAGGCCACTCCTTCCAAGCCCTCATCTTACTTTCACCACGTAATAATCGAACGGTGCTTCCACCTCTTTGAACCAATGCGGTACCCCGTTCGGAATAATTACCACGTCACCTGGAGCGAGATTGCGGGTCTCACCGCCATTGACTGTCGGGGCACGGAACTCATGGGGTGCAATCGTTTTTGTGCCGACCGGCGTGCCGCCGGTGGTCAATTGCGCAGAACCTTTTAAGACATAGACGATGTCTGTATCGAATTCGTGGATCTCGACGACCCCAGGTTTGTCGCGATGGCTGGCATGAACCATATAGTTCCTCGAGGCATGCATCATATTTTCATCCTCGCCGACCAGCACGGTTCCCTTGGTGAACGAGGCTGCGACTGTCTGGCTATCGATGTAGGTCACCGGCAGAGGGGTATGCCCGTGCGTCACACCCGCT
>DATEPD010000047.1:0-3977 GCA_035273365.1 Nitrospiraceae bacterium
ACATGCGGCGCCCACTGACAACTCGCGCCAACCCAGTTCCCTTCTCTGAAAGGCCTTCCCCATCACCACCGCGACGAAAGCATGGGAAAACGCAGATGCCATTCAACACCTCACATGCGATCAAAGCACCGCGAGACCCTACGCCCGGCATACAGGTACGTCAAGAATACCGCGCGCACTATTCACCTGCCCAACCTTCGGCAGTCCCAGGAAATGAGGCACCATCCGCCTCTTCTCTCCAGAGGGCTAGCCTGAATTGGTCTTCCACTATGCCAACGATAATCTTACAATTATCTCTACCTCTTATTAGGGAGGAACGGCCAAGGCTGCCCTTTACTGCGCGCAATATTTTCACCCGCCCAACCCGAACGAGCACTTTCTTATCGTGCGCGTTCCGCGAGCAGGGAGACCAATCAGGCCACCTGTCCCTCATCCTTCTAAATGCTCCCTCCAAGCTCGCTCGTGCCCTCTCCGGGCGGGTGGCCTGAATCGGTCTCCCACTGCGCGCGTCCAACGAGGCCCTTCCGAGGGCGCGCGTTGCGCGAGCAAGGGAGACCGATCAGGCTACCCGCCCCTCTTTCTGCTAGTAGTGACATACCCCGGGAGTCTGTATAATCCGGCACCGGCATCGCGATGAACAGAGTGCACGACTCAACCCTGTGATTACGCTGACGACTCGCCCCTCACGAATACGCTGGCTCATCCTCGCCTTACTGTTTCTCATCAGCGTCGTAACCTATATCGACCGAGTCAATATTTCCGTGACCGCGCGTCAGATGATGCCGGCCTATGGGATGACCGATCAACAGATGGGCTGGGTCTTCTCCGCCTTCGTCATCGGCTACGCCCTGTTTCAGATTCCCGGTGGATGGCTGGCCGATCGCTGGGGAGTCCGAGTGGTACTCACCGTCGCGCTCCTCTGGTGGTCGATCTGCACGGCCTTCACCGCCATCGCAGCTGTGTCGTCGCTCGTGAGCCTCGTCGGGATTGTCGGGGCTTTGATGCTGGTGCGGTTCTGCTTGGGGATCGGAGAGGCCGTAGCCCTGCCGGCATTCAATCGTGCCGTCACCAATTGGTTCCCGGCTGACGCGCGCGGCCTCGGCATTGGGATTGCGATCGGAGGCATCGGATTAGGTTCCGCCATGACCCCGCCTATTGCCGCATGGGTGATGGTGAACTGGGGATGGCAGACCGTGTTCTACCTGGCGAGCTTTATCGGAATCGTGATGGGGTTCCTCTGGTGGCTCCTGTCTCGCAATCATCCGCATGAACATCCATGGGTCCATGCAGGGAGCCAGACGCCGCTCACGAGCGAACCACCTGCTGCCACCGTCGTGCCCTGGCGTTTATTCAGACAGACTCCCACTATCTGGTGGTTGGTGATCAGCTACAGTTGCCTCGGCTATGTCGCCTACGTCTACTTGTCTTGGTTCTATTTGTATCTCGTGAATGTTCGAGAATTCGATGTCCTCCGCGGTGGAATGTATGCCTCGATTCCATTTCTTTCTATGTTGGTATTTTGCCCCCTGGGCGGCTGGGTAACCGATCGACTCGCGGCCCGCTACGGTCTCACCACCGGACGGGTTGTGACCGGCATGACCGGCATGGTCCTGGCTGGATCCGCCATTGCGCTGGGTGGCGTCGTCGATTCCCCCTATCTGGCAATCGCCAGTCTGTCACTCGGCGCAGGCTGGCTCTACTTTACCGTCGGCGCCTATTGGGCTTCGACGACCGATCTGTCCAAAGCTCATGCAGGAACGTTATCAGGAATCATGAACACGGGCGCCAATATCGGCGGCGCAATATCACCAACCCTAACGCCGTGGCTGGCCCATGAATGGGGCTGGCCGTTCTCGCTAGGCGTTGCCGCAGCCGTCGCCATCGTGGGCGGGTTCCTCTGGCTCAAAATTGACCCAGGCAAGGGGCTCCGGCAAGACAGGTTCTGAGTTATGAGTATTGGGTTTGAGTTGGTGGAAGATTTCACCGCGACTCCCTGTCTTACAAACTCAGAACTCAACACTCATAACTCAGAACTCCCTCAGAGGCCTTGCCTCCGAAGGAGCGTCCCTGTTACGTTCGGGCCATGACCACGCAATTTCAAAAGATCGATCCGCGTGTCACGATCACAACGCCGCTCGGTGAGATCAAGATTCGGTTCTACCCGGACGACGCTCCGCGTCACGTCGAGAATTTTATCAAGCTCGTCAAGATGGGGTTCTATAATGGGACCACCTTCCATCGTGTCGTTCCAGGATTTATCATTCAGGGCGGTGATCCGTTGAGTAAGACTCCCGACCGCTCGCTACACGGGACCGGCAGTCCCGGCTACTGGTTGAATCCCGAAACCAGCGATCGCCCGCACAAACGGGGCGCAGTCGGCATGGCAAAAGTGCCACGGGAAAGCAACAGCACGCGGGACCCCAACGATAACGGCTCGCAGTTCTTTATCAGCGTGAACGACAACAGCGGGCTGGATAGAACCTACACCGTCTTCGGCGAAGTCTTTCGAGGCATGGAGGTGGTAGACAAGATCGTCGCCGCCGTCCGAGACGAAGCAGACAACCCCCTGCAGCCGATCACAATGACAATAACGGTCAAAGAATAGGGATGGGCAGCGTGGTCGCCCTCCTGCTCGCGGAACACGCACGATAAGAATGTGCTCGTTCGAGGCGCGCAGTGAAGGACAGCCTGCCTACTCCCTTTGCGGAGAGCGAAACATCAGAAGAGCCTCAGAATACCTCAACAGACATTCCCGGCTCCTACGCTGACAAATGAGCCTAGCTGGGCCACTAATCAAGCTGAAGTACGTAAAGGAGCAAGCCGATCAATTTCACTCGCTTTTGCACTGCGCATGGCATGCCAGAGATCCCAGTCCAGCTGCAATCCGAGCCAGAAATCAGCGGACATCCCGAGGACCCGTGCCAAGCGAAGCGCCGTGTCGGATGTGATCGCCCGCTTGCCACGAATGATTTCATTCAGCCGAGGGAACGAAATCCCCAAACGGGAGGCGAGTTCCGACTGAGTAACAGCAAGTGGCTTCACAAATTCCTCCAGCAACATCTCGCCGGGACGGGTCGGAGGACGATGACGAGGCAACCGTCGCCCGACAAGTGATTGCGAATGGTCCCGACGCCCCGTCAGACCTCGCCTCTTAGTGATAGTCCGAGATTTCAACTTCATAGGCGTCGCCAGCCTCCCATCGAAAACAAATCCGATATTGATCGTTGATCCTAATACTGTGTTGCCCACCCCGATCGCCGTGTAACCGTTCCAATCGATTGCCCCGTGGCACAGCCAACTCTCTGAGATCTCTGACTCGATTGATCTGATCGAGCTTCCTCCTAACGACCTGCCACAAAGTCCGTGGGCAAACTCTTCGGGCCATGGAACTGTCAACCCCGTCAAAGATGTTTTCGGTGCCTTGCCCCCGAAACGACCGTATCACGGCGTGTATTATAACGTCCTCCGTGATAATCCTCAATCCCTGTCAAGTTCGGCCACTCAAGCACGACGCAATTGAAATTGTTAAAGGCCACGGAAGAACAACAGCACCCGGGACCCCAACGATAACGCTCGCAATTCTTTATCAGCGTGAACGACAACAGCAGGCTGGACAGAACCTACACCGTCTTCGGCGAAGTCTTTCGGGGCATGGAGGTGGTAGACAAGATCGTCGCCGCCGTCCGAGACGAAGCAGACAACCCCCTGCAACCGATCACAATGACAATAACGGTCAAAGAATAGGGATGGGCAGCCTGGTCGTCCTTCTGCTCGCGGAACGCGCACGATAAGAATGTGCCCGTTCGACGCGCGCAATCGAGGATCAACCAGGCTACCCTTGAAAAAGAAGGAGAGGATTGGGAAGAGGCGCGCAGTGAAGGACAGTCGCCTGCCCTCTTGTTCGCCTGCTCTCCATGAAGAGGAATTAGAAAGGGTATCCCGAGTAAGCTAAAGGCTGCTCAAAAAGGTCATCCAAC
>DATEPD010000048.1:0-3190 GCA_035273365.1 Nitrospiraceae bacterium
GAAGAGATGATGCGACAGGAAGTCTTGCCGCTGCTACGCGCAGAGAGTGGCATAGTGGGCCGGTCTCCCCAAGCGCCAATCGTTCGTCACGTGTTTCATACCTTCGGCCTGGCAGAGGCGGACGTCGATGCCAAGCTAACAGGACTTATTCCCACAGGAGCCCCGGTCGAACTGGGGTTGCTCGCATCGCCTATGGGTGTGCTGGTCTCGCTGACGACGAAGGGGAACCAATCTGCCCATGTGACACATCCTGATCTGGTGGAGATGCTTGCGAACGGCGTCCGCTTGCGACTCAGCGATTGGCTCTTTGCCGAAGGACGCGACACGATGGAAGAGATCGTTGGGCGGGAACTCACCAAACAGGGGCTCATGCTGGCGGTCGCGGAGTCCTGCACCGGCGGTTTGATCGGCCATCGACTCACACAGGTAGCCGGTTCATCTGCTTACATGGATCGTGGAGCCGTCTGCTATAGCAATCGGGCGAAGACGGAGATGCTGGGCATACCGCCGAAATTGATTGCTCAACATGGCGCGGTGAGCAAGGAGGTCGCAGCGGCAATGGCCTGCGGCATTCGCGAGCGCGCCAATGTCTCGGTGGGGCTCAGTGTTACGGGCATTGCCGGGCCAGGCGGCGGGACCGAGACCAAGCCGGTCGGGCTAGTCTATATCGGGTTGGATGACGGAACCGGCCGGCCGATCGCACAGGAATTCCGGTTTCACGGCGACCGGAACGTCATCAAGCAACGGTCCTCACAAGCCGCGTTAGACCTCCTTCGCCGCTGGCTGCTCAATAATACTAACGGGCGAGACTTGCGGGAAAAGCGCGACTAGGTCGAACAGGGCTAACGCGTCACGTGAGCCTCGCTCTTCACGCTTGTTTCGCGAC
Source organism: Nitrospiraceae bacterium (assembly GCA_035273365.1). GTDB lineage: Bacteria > Nitrospirota > Nitrospiria > Nitrospirales > Nitrospiraceae > Palsa-1315. Next base: position 887 of record DATEPD010000048.1, read on the forward strand.
GAACCGTCATGAATAATGTGGGCTTGAAGTGATCCGGGCCTTCCTCGCCGTCGACCTCTCTCAAGAGCTGCGGACTAAGCTTGCCACTCTCCAACAGGAGTTGAAGCAGAGAATTGAGCCGCAGATGAAGCGAGGTACGCGGATCTCCTGGGTGCAGCCGGCTTCGCTCCATCTGACGATCAAGTTTCTCGGCGACACAGATGAACAGTTAATCGATCCGCTGCGCGCCGCGCTTGAACAGGCGATCGGAAGTCAGATGGCTGTGAAGGTGCCGCTTGAACGACTCGGCGGCTTTCCCCGTCCGCAAAGTCCGCGCGTACTGTGGGTCGGCCCGTCGGAGAACTGGGAGAAGGGAACAGAAGCGAAGCGTATAGCGGAAATCCATGCCACGATCGAACAGGCTTGTGACGACCTAGGCTTTCTTCGCGAGACCAAACCATTTAGTCCTCACCTGACCTTGGCCCGAATCAAGACAGGGGAACGGCACGTAGGGATCGCGTTGACACAAAGTGGAGTACTGGATCGTCCGCTTTCATTGGGATCGCTGGTGGTGGAATCGGTCGCACTGATGAAGAGTGAATTGAAGCCGACCGGTTCGATCTATACGAAGCTGTGGAGTGTTCGGCTGAGTGGGAACTGAATTCATATGGGCGGTTGGGAGCGGGAGTACTTCTTGGTGTCGAAGAGATTCGTCTCAGTGGTGTGGTGATCGGGGGCCGGCTGGTGGGATGAGGGCGTTTTGAAAGTGCGGACAACCGGTTTACCACACGCATTACAGGTATAGCGTTCCGTCGAGCGCTTGAGTGCAAACCCCTGCAATCTCATCGATCGCCCTGCCAAGGTCAGGTCCCGATGGGCACAGGGTGAGCGATCCGCTGACTGGTTCACCGTAATGCGTATCTTCATCAGTGTTCGCTCATGCCTACCTTGTAACAAATCTCCATGCGTTTTGCGACTGCTAAGCAACGTGAAGAGTCTTCATGCCAAGAATGACTGGTCGATTTCTCAAGGAATTTGACATATCCTAAGGCAGGTCCAAAAACAAATATCTGTGAAGCTTGTGAATTTCCCGACCATATAGAAATCTGGATCGTCAATGGATCGAGGCTCTAACCCTGTTGACTCGAACAGTCTCTCGCAGACGTATGGGACTCTCGTAGACCTTTGGACGTCAGGAACCCGCGATTACCATAGCTTACTGTCCGATTACTTGACTGCAAACTCTGTCTTTGTCGCTGCGATTGGATTTATCCTTGCCCGTCAACCTCCCACGGTTCTCTTTGCATGCCTGGGCATGATTCTTTGCGTATTTGGTGTGCTCATGGCCGTACAAATGGCGATCGTGCTCGGGCGATTCTCTGCTCAAATAGCCTTATGGGAATGGCAACTTCGAGGCAGTGAATTACAACCAAGTTGGACGCAACCACAGTTATTTGTCAAACTTCACGAATACAGAGACGAGCATCAGCCTCTTGAAGACCACAAGAACAATCCGCCGATCTTAAGCCCGACCTGGGCACTCCGCCAACATCGGCAATGGTGGGCGCGTCGCGAGTTCAGCTTTCCCATATTTTTCGGGATCGCGTATGTCCTCTTCCTGGCGTGGAGTGTGGTTCAGCTTTTCGGGTAACGTCCAAGATGCGGTGCAGCAGAGGTGTGAACCATATGACGCAGACTGTGAAGCCTGACCTTGTAAGAGGAGGTCTCACATTGCGTTGCAAGGCGAGCGAATGAGATAATGCGCGTGCATCAGCCAACTTTGCCGAGGCCGTAGCGACTACTTTCTCCAGAGGGATTCACATCGCGCGTCCCTGGTGGAGCAAGGAGCACCGCCCTCGATGCACCCACCAGTTCTCATCCTCCTCGTCGGTGTTTTGCTCATGTTGGGCTGTACCCGAGGCCCCACGGCTGTATTGGATCCCGCCTCGCGTGATCCCGACCAAGACCACTGGGCCATTGCGTCCTATTACACCCGCGAGGCGGCGGCGTCACGCCAACAGGCCGAGGAGATGACCAATCAGGCGATGGTCTATGAACGGCTCTTCGGACGGGAGTCTGACTGGGTGTCCGGCGCTAAGCTCTTAGTCCAATTCTACGAAGAAGCTGCACGCGAACAGGATCGGCTTGCTGATCTGCACCTGGAACTGGCTAGGGGACGGTCGTCCAATCAGCCCATACAATCACGAGGTCACTAACCCGTCACGCTTGGAGTGGCTGTGGCGGGAGGACGTTATGACACGTATTCCATGCAGGAATCGAACGAGCGCCGTGCAGCGAGCACTGGTCTGTCTCCTGTTGTTCCTT
>DATEPD010000049.1:0-2874 GCA_035273365.1 Nitrospiraceae bacterium
CATTTCAAGCCATTATTCCGTTCCTCGATTATTTACAGAACGACGTCGGGGTCACGGCCATCGAACTCATGCCGGTCGCCCAATTTCCCGGTACGCGCAACTGGGGGTATGACGGCGCATATCTCTTTGCACCCCAATGCAGTTATGGCGGTCCTGAAGGCCTTAAACTCTTGGTCAACGCTTGTCACGAGAAGGGCATCGCCGTCGTACTGGATGTCGTGTATAACCACCTCGGACCCGAAGGAAATTATCTGGGCGACTTTGGCCCTTATTTCACGGACCGGTACAAGACTCCTTGGGGATGCGCTGTGAATTACGATGGGCCTGAGAGCGATGAAGTCCGCGCCTATTTCATCAATAATGCACTCTATTGGGTCACTGAGTTTCACCTCGATGCGCTCCGGTTAGATGCCATCCATAGCATCTTCGACTTTAGCGCCTGTCACCTCTTGCGTGACCTGACAGAAGCCGTGCATACCCAAGCCGATCGGTTGCGCAGAGCTATTCATGTGATTGCGGAAAGCGACTTGAACGATGTCCGAGTCATTTCCCCGATCGTCGAAGGAGGTTACGGCCTGGATGGTCAATGGAACGACGATTTTCACCATGCCTTGCACACGGTGTTAACAGGAGAGCGGAGAGGATATTACGAGGATTTTGGGCGACTTGGCTACTTGGCCACTGCGCTGTGTGAAGGCTTTGTCTATTCCGGACAGCGATCGAGCTACCGTCGCCACCGCCATGGGAACTCGTCACACTCCCGCCCGCTTTCCCAATTTGTAGTCTATTGTCAAAACCATGACCAGATTGGAAATCGCGCACAAGGAGACCGACTCAGCACCTTGGTCCCGCGCGAGGCCCTGAAGGTCGCAGCCGCTACATATCTATTGGCGCCAAAAATTCCGCTGCTCTTCATGGGTGAGGAGTATGGAGAGAAAGCCCCATTTCTGTATTTCACCGACCACGGAGACCCTGCACTTGTTGACGCAGTTCGGAAGGGGCGACAAGCTGAGTTCGCGTCGTTTGCTTGGGAGGGTGAGGTACCAGACCCACAAAATCCCGCCACATTCGAGCGCTCGCGAGTCCATCCAGGACCCCAGTCACGGGTTGAATACGATCAACTCCTTCGCTGGTACCGTCGGATTATCACGCTCCGCAAATCCGTCCCGGCGCTCGGGTCAGCTCATACTGGTCAGCATGAGCATCGTGCATGGTTCGAGGAATCGAAGCAGGTATTGTTTCTCCATCGGAAGGTCCTCAATTCATCGGCGGTCCTTGTCATCCTGAGCTTTAACAAGGAAGACATCTCGGCCACCTTGCAGGAACCGATTGGGACGTGGGAGTTGATGGCGGATTCGCCAGATGTAGAATTCGGAGGATCTGGCCTCAACCGTTTTCCCGGCACGATGATCATCGGCCTCAAGGGCCACTCCATTTCTGTGCCGGCATATGGAGTGGCTGTTTATCTGGATAGCACCCCATCGACGTAATCTCGCTTTAGAAGAGCCGCCTACCAGCCGAATCGATTCTCTGACTTCCCCACGGTTTTCGTCGAAGTGATGCATCGGCTGGCAAGTTAACTCGAACCAGCAGAAATCTCTGGCACCTCTATTCAGGCAAAGCCCCCATTAAGATGGTTGAATATATATCGAGCGTGGTCAATAATACTCACTAGTGGGTCAGAGGCGTCGGATGCCTTCCACACGATCCGAGAACCAGCCGGAACACCCAATGAACCTCCCAGTCTCTCATCCGAGAATTCCCACCGCGACCTATCGGCTTCAGTTCAACAATACCTTCACGTTTGTCGATGCCACGCGGATTGTGCCGTATCTCCATGCACTCGGCATTACGGATTGTTATTCGTCCTCATACTTGACGGCGGTGCCGGGAAGCTCGCACGGTTATGACATCATCGATCCGACCACGTTGAACCCTGACCTCGGAACTGAGCAGGAATTTCAACACTTCACTGACTCGTTGGTCCAGCACGGACTGGGACAGATTCTCGATGTGGTTCCCAACCACATGGGCATCGCACAATCATGCAATGCCTGGTGGCTGGATGTGTTGGAAAACGGACCCGGCTCCCGCTATGCGACGTTCTTCGATATCGATTGGCATCCGGTGAAGGACGAGTTGGAGGGGAAGGTCCTCCTGCCCATTTTGGGAGAGCAGTATGGCATCGTGGTGGAGCGCCAGGAAATCAGCCTCACATACCATGAAGGGCGATTTGTCATTCATTACTACGATCACCAGCTCCCTATTGATCCGAAACCCTCGTTTATGATTCTTGCCCATCGATTGGATGAGTTGATCAGCCGGGCAGGAGTGGACGATCCGCATGCGCAGGAGTTTCAGAGTATCCTGACCGCTCTTCGGCATCTGCCCGCTCGCAACGATTTGGATCCTGCCCGGGTCGAAGAGCGCTATCGAGAAAAGGAAATCATCAGGCGGCGACTGGCACGTATTATGACTGAAAGCCAAATCGTGCAGGATTTTGTCCAAGAGAATGTGACCATTTTTAATGGAATAAAGGGGGATGCAAAAAGCTTCGATCTGTTGGATCAGCTTCTCAGCCACCAAGTCTATCGGCTGGCCCATTGGCGGGTCGCGTCCGATGAGATTAACTATCGCCGTTTCTTCGACATCAACGAATTGGCTGCCATCCGCATGGAAGATGCTGCCGTATTCCACGCCTCCCACCAGCTCATTTTCCGGTTCTTGAAAGAACGAGCAGTCACTGGTTTACGGATCGATCACGTTGATGGCTTGTACGATCCCAAAACATATCTTTGGCACTTGCAGACTTGGGCAAAAACTGAACTTGTCCCCCATGACGTCGAAGCCGAGCGGCCTCTCTTTCTCGTTGTC
>DATEPD010000050.1:0-6593 GCA_035273365.1 Nitrospiraceae bacterium
GCCATTCACCATCCGCCTGCGAAAAGCGTTGATCGATTCCAAAGTTTGACCCCTTGCAAATGGCGCATTGAACGGATTCAAGCCTGGACTCAACTTCTTTCACTGTTATGGTGGGCATGGGGGAGGCTCCTTGTGCAGAAGTTGGCGACATTGTGCGGTCAGTATAGCGTTCACATGGAAGCGACCGCAACCCGGGCAGGATCAAGATTTCCACTTGACCTGGCGAGCGAGCTGCTTATACTGAGAGCGTCATGCACCTGATTACCGAAACGCTTTTGGTCGGGAATATCAACGATGCGAAGGACCCGCCGGTAAAGATCGGCGCCCTACTTCTCGTTGCCGCTGAGTATACGTTGGAGTCTCCGGATGGGCTGCCTTCTGGCAGGATTCCATTTCTGGAGTATGCCGAAGCCAAGCCTCTCTTGTTGGACCGAGCCGTCAGTTGGGTCGAACGTCACATGTCAGAACGCCGGGTCATGGTCTGCTGTCGTGCCGGTATGGGCCGGTCCGTGTCGGTCGTGATGGCCTATCTCTGTTGTGTCGACGGCATGCCCTATGACGAGGTCCTGAGCTTGGTCATGAAACGCCGACCCGGTGCCATGCCCCTTCCAAACCTCGAAGAAGCCATCAATCAGGTGCGTCTTCTTCGCGAGGCTCGTGTGACGGGTAAGAAACCCCGTGCTTCACGGCCTGCTACCACCGTGTAATCACCGTTTCATAGAGTCGTCTGCTTTGCTCCGAGGCTCTGCGCGCCCTCGCTTGTATTGCCTTCCCGGTGCTGCCTATGGCCTAATCCACGATCACGAAGCCATAGTTACCTAGTTTACGAAGGATTTCTCTCGATGCCGGAATTGCCAGAAGCCGAAGTGGTTACCAATCAATTACGGGTTTACCTACTCGGCGCGCAGCTCAACGAGTGTCTGGTTGAACGAGCGGATATTGTTCGGGAAGGATTCACCACGCTCTCATGGTATCAGGGCGCAGTGCTGGAAGGGGTGGAGCGATACGGTAAAAGCGTCGCACTGGAATTGAAAAGAAAGGATGAGACCAGATACATCGTCGCAGAGCTTGGCATGACAGGTCTGCTGCTCTTCCGCGCGACGCAGACGAAATATCCTCAGCATGTGCATGTCCGCATGTCGTTCACGGGGGGGCATGAACCAGAATTGCGTTATTGGAACCCACGAAGGTTCGGACGGATTTCCTTGCTTGATAGAGCAGGACTTGCGCACTACCGTGCTCGCCGTTTTGGGGTTGATCCCCTCATGGTGCCGCGAGATGAGTTTGTCCGACTCATGCAAGTCAGGCGTGGACGACTAAAGCCGCTCTTGATGCATCAGCAAGTGATTGCAGGAATTGGGAATATTTATGCGAACGAGATTCTCTTTCGCACGAGGCTCCATCCCAACCGTGAGGTGCATCGGCTTCGCGTGGCCACGATCATCACACTCTATGACACCATGCAAGCGGTTCTTCGAGAGGCGATTTCTTGTGGCGGGTCAAGCGTCAAGGACTTCCATGCACCGGATGGCACGGAAGGCCAGTACAAGCGCCGCCATCTTGTCTATGGCAAAGAAGGCCACCCCTGTCCCAACCACTGCGGCCGGATGATTCGTCGCCTCCAAAGTGAACGCAGTTCATTTTTTTGCCCCGCCTGTCAATCAAACCGCCGTTCAGGATAATTCCTGTTGCACTCACATGAGAGGATCTGTGATGAGGGTTTATGAATGTCAAGCAGTTTCAAGTACTTAGGTTGTGGTCAGTCGGCCGTCCTCTCCACTAGGCCTTTTGAACCTTCTTCAGTTAGTCCCTCTGACGTATTGAGTCGTCCACCTGATTTGGTTAGAATCCTCCTCCTTTATTTATATTGTTTCCACCATTTCTGAAGGAGTGACGTCATGGCAAAGGTACTCGAAGGTCCTGGGATGGGCCTGATGAAGAAATGGGGTATCACGGTCCCCAACTATGTCGTCGTCATGTCGGTCGACGAGTTGACGAAGCTCGGCCAAGCCAATGAATGGCTTAAGAAATCCAAGTTGGTAGTCAAGGCTCATGAAGCGCTCGGCTCACGGTTCAAGCTCGGGTTGGTAAAAGTCGATCTGGACCTCAAAGAAGCAGAGACGGCGACCCAAGAGATGATCGGTCGCCATGTCGGCAGTATCACCGTCAAGCAAGTCATCGTGTCTGAAATGATTCCGCATAAGGAAGAATATTATTGTGCGGTGAAATCCACACGAGAAGGGACGGACGTTCTGGTCGCCAACTGCGGCGGCATTGAAGTCGAGTCGAATTGGGATCGCGTGAAGCGTCTGTCATTGGAGATCGGGCAGCAGTCCTCGCCGGATGCGTTTGAAAAGCTGGTCAAGGAAGCGGGCTTTACCGGTCCATTGGTGAAGAAGATGGGTGACTTTGCGGGCAAGATGTTTGCCTGTTTTGATAGTGAAGATGCACAGTACTTGGAAGTAAACCCCGTGGTCCTGCGTGAGCAGGATCATGAACTGATTGCGTTGGATGCGGTGACGTTGCTTGACGGCGATGCGAAGTTCCGGCACCCGGACTGGAACTTTGCCTTTGCTGCTGAGTTCGGCCGGGCCTATTCCAAGAACGAGATGGAGGTTATGGCGGTTGACTCCAAGATCAAGGGCTCCGTAAAGTTCATTGAGATTCCCGGTGGCGATACGGCTATGCTGCCAGCCGGTGGTGGTGCCAGCGTGTATTATTCCGACGCGGTCGTCGCACGCGGTGGCAAGTTGGCCAATTACGCCGAATACTCCGGGGATCCACCGGACTGGGCGGTTGAAGTGCTGACAGATAAGGTGTGCTCGTTGCCCGGGATCAAGAACATCATTGTCGGCGGTGCGATAGCCAATTTCACAGACGTAAAGAAGACATTCGGCGGCATCATCAATGGGTTCCGCAAGGCGAAGGCCGAAGGGAAGCTCAAGGGCGTGAAGATTTGGGTGCGTCGCGGTGGTCCGCGTGAGAAGGAAGGGCTCGATGCGATGCGCGCCCTCAAGGACGAAGGGTTCGACATCAACGTCTTTGACCGCCATACACCGCTCACCGATATCGTCGATCAAGCGCTTCAGCACACCAGATGATCGATGAAGCGTTCCGTGTTCCTCGTTTTGAAAATGGGAGATCCTGATGAGCATCCTGGCAAACAAAGATACCTATGTGGTCATTCAAGGCGGTGTCGCAGGTGTGAATGCCGCGCGCCGAATGGCCGAATTCTGTTACCTAATTAAACGCTCGTTGAACGTTCTGGCCTTTGTCTATCCTCCCGACGCCGGCAAAACGAACGAGATTCCCTACGGCAGTGGCTTGGTGGCCGTTCCTATCTATAAGACCATCGAGGACGCCACGAAGCATCATCCACAGATCAACACCAGTCTGGTCTACATTGGCGCAGATCGGGCCATGAAGGGTGGGATGGAAGCCTTGGACGACCCGCACATCAAGGTGGTCTCGATGATCACCGAGGGTGTGCCGGAAAAAGATGCCAAGATACTGGGCCGTCATGCGACCAAGCTCGGAAAGGTCTTCAATGGCCCTTCGTCGATTGGTATCGTCTCCGCCGGCTCTTGCCGGTTGGGAGTCATCGGCGGAGCCTTTGATAACCTCGTGCTTTCCAAGCTCTATCGCGAAGGCTCGTTCGGCGTTATTACCAAATCAGGCGGCCTCTCCAACGAGATTATTTGGATCTGTTCGCAGTTTGCCGACGGTATCACTACGGCAATCGGGATCGGAGGCGATGCCTATCCGGGAACCGACTACGTCAGCTATCTCGAAATGTTCGAGAACGATCCGCAAACGAAGGCGGTCGTCATCGTCGGCGAAATGGGCGGCGATCTCGAAGAGCGGGCAGCCGAATGGTATGGCGCGAAGAAGCGGCGTGTCCAATTGATTGCCGTCGTGTCCGGCTTCTGTCAGGAAAGTTTGCCGAAGGGTATGAAGTTCGGCCATGCCGGTGCCAAGGAAGGCCTGAAAGGCGAGGGTTCGGCCCGTTCCAAGTCCGATGCCCTCAAGAAGGCCGGCGCGATTGTGCCGGCGACGTTCGGTGCCCTGGGTCCGGCAATCAAGGAAACCTACCACGCGCTGTTGAAATCAGGCCAGGTGAAGGAGCCGGTTGAACCGGCTGTCCTGCCGAAGCTGCCGAAGAGTATTGAAGAAGCGATCAAGGCGGATGAAGTGATGGTCGCCCCACTCATTCGTACCACGATCAGTGACGATCGCGGTGACGAACCCTGCTATGACGGGTACCCCGCATCAGAACTCATCAATAAGGGTTACGAGATTCCCCATGTCGTGGGACTGCTCTGGGACAAGCGGCTGATCTCCAAGCAAGAAGCTGAAATTGTCAAGCGCATCATGATGCTTTCTGCCGACCATGGTCCCTGCGTCAGCGGAGCCCTGGGGACGATCATTGCGGCCTGTGCAGGGATCGGGCTGTCTCAGTCGGTTGCCGCCGGACTCATCATGATCGGCCCTCGTTTCGGCGGTGCCGTGACCGATGCCGGACGCTATTTCAAACATGCGGTCGACAACAAGATGTCCGTCGATGAGTTCCTCACCTACATGAAAAAGAACGTCGGGCCGGTCCCGGGGATCGGCCATCGCGTCAAGAGCCTGCGTAATCCGGACAAGCGCGTGAAAGAGTTGGTCGGGTACGTCAAGAGCTTGAACATCAAGACTCCCTGTCTGGATTTTGCACTTGAAGTGGAAAAGATCACCTCGGTGAAGAAGGACAACCTGATTCTGAACGTGGACGGAACCATGGCGGCGGTGCTCGTCGATATCGGATTCCCGGTTGACAGTTTGAACGGCTTCTTTATTCTCTCGCGCACGATCGGATTGATCGGGCATTGGGTGGATCAGAAGCGTCAAGATAGCCGATTGATTAGGCTGTTCGACTACCTTGTCAACTATGCGGCGCCAAAAAGACGGGAAGTCCCGCCGTTGAAGTAACGACAATTTTCTATTGAGGTCACCATGTCGATGGAACTTGCCAAGAACCTATATGCAAAGATGCCGGACGTGTTCGCCAAAGCCAGGAAGAAGTTCGGCCGTGGCCTGACACTGTCGGAGAAGGTGCTGGTCTCACACGCAGACAACTTCGATGCCCAGACGTGGGAACGGGGTAAGGCTATGTTGGCGCTCCGGCCCGATCGTGTGGCGATGCAGGATGCGACGGCCCAAATGGCGATATTGCAGTTCATGCAGGCCAACAAGAAGCAAGCGGCGGTCCCGAGCACCATTCATTGCGACCACTTGATTCGTGCCGAAATGGGTTCCGAAAAGGACCTGCTTCGGGCGGTAGATGAGAACAAGGAAGTTTACAATTTTCTCGCCTCGGCGGCCAAGAAGTACGGTATTGGATTTTGGAAACCTGGTGCTGGGATCATTCATCAAGTCGTGTTGGAAAATTATGCATTTCCCGGCGGCTTGATTATTGGAACCGACTCGCACACGCCCAACGGCGGAGGGCTGGGGATGTTAGCCATCGGTGTCGGCGGGGCCGATGCCGGCGAAGTGATGGCAGGACTGCCATGGGAAGTGCTCCATCCAAAATTGATCGGCGTCCGTCTTACCGGCAAGTTGAGCGGCTGGGCCTCGCCGAAGGACGTAATTCTGTACCTTTGCGGCCTGCTCACGGTGAAGGGCGGGACGAACAAGATCGTCGAATACTTTGGGCCCGGTGCAGAAACGATCAGTGCGACCGGTAAGGGCACGATATGCAACATGGGCGCAGAGTTAGGCGCTACAACCTCTGTGTTTCCCTTCGACCAGAAAATGGTCGCCTATCTGAACATTACGGATCGGGCGGATTTGGCCAACCTGGCGATCGCCAACAAATCGTTGCTGGTGGCGGACCCGGAAGTCCATCAGTCACCGGAGAAATACTACGACCAGATCGTCGAAGTCGATTTGTCGAAGCTCGAACCCCATGTCGTCGGGCCCCATACGCCGGATCTCGCGCGCCCCATTTCCAAGCTGGCGGCGGAAGCCAAGGAGAAGGGATACCCGGTCGAACTCAAGGCGGCTCTCATCGGAAGCTGTACCAATTCCTCCTATGAAGACATCAGCCGTTCGGCCCACATTGCCCAGCAAGGGTTGAAGGCCGGGCTCAAAGCGAAGACGTCGTTCCTCGTGTCGCCTGGTTCCGAGCGTATTTATCATACGATGAAGCGCGACGGGTTCCTGGACACATTTGAGAAATTGGGCGGCACGGTACTGTCCAATTCCTGTGGCCCCTGTATCGGACAGTGGAAGCGTGCGGATGGTGTGAAGGGCAGAGCGGATTCGATCGTCAGTTCCTTCAACCGGAACTTTCCCGGCCGTAACGACGGGATCAATGAAACTCTGTCATTTCTCGCAAGCCCTGAAGTTGTGACGGCCTATGCCCTCTCGGGCGATTTGGCCTTCGACCCTGTCCATCAGAGTCTCAAGGGAGCGGACGGTAAAGAGTTCAAGCTCCAGCCTCCTCAGGGCGAAGAGCTTCCGGCCAAGGGTTTCGCAAAAGGCGAGGAAGGATTTGTGGCGCCGGCTGCCAACGGCGAGGGCCTGACTGTCGAGGTTCCACCGACCAGCGA
>DATEPD010000051.1:0-6278 GCA_035273365.1 Nitrospiraceae bacterium
TACCTCGCTCAGCGGTACGCCCTCCTCGCGAAGTTCGAGAATCTTCTGCGCAATAAACCGCGACTGTGTATTTTCACCAGCCGCTTCGACCAAAGCCGGTAGCGGGCCATCGATCTTTCTGGTGAAGAGGCGTTTGGAATATTTCTCCGCTGCCTCATCGATAATGCAGTTCGCCAAATTCAGGATCGGCTGAGTACTACGGTAATTCTCTTCCAGCTTGTACATCGTGGTTCCTGGGAAGAGCATCGGAAACTCCATAATATTTTTGAACGTCGCGCCGCGAAACCCGTAGATCGACTGACTGTCGTCCCCGACCACCATGACGTTGTTGTGAGTGGAGGCCAACTGACGAATCACTTCTGCTTGCAGTCGGTTCGTATCCTGATACTCATCCACGAGGACGTAACGGTACTGACGAGAAATCGTCGTGCGTGCCGCCTCATCCAGCAACAATAGTTGCCGCAACATCACCAGCAAGTCGTCATAGTCGAGGAGCTGCTTCTGACGCTTAGCTGCTTGATAGGCCTTCTGTAACCGCCCCAAATCCTCTATATGGTCGGCAAAGTGACCGAACTCATCAAGGATGATTTCCCCGAGACTGCGGAGCGTGTTCTCACACTTGCTCAGCATCTCCATGATCGTCCCCTTGCGGGGAAAGCGCTTATCCTTTTCATTGAGCCCCAGTTGCGCCCGCATCAGCGCGATGAGATCTTCCGCATCGCCTCGATCCAGAATCGTGAAGCTCGGCTCGACCCCGATCGACCGGCCATAGCGCCGCAGCAAGAGATTCGCAACAGAATGGAATGTGCCGCCACAAACGCGCTGGCTCCTGGCACCGATCAAGTCGCCCACACGCGCCAACATTTCCTGAGCAGACTTTCGGGTAAACGTGAGCAGGAGAATGTTCGAGGGATCGACGCCGGAATCGATCAGATACGCCACGCGATAGACAAGCGTCCGGGTCTTGCCGCTGCCGGCGCCCGCAATCACCAGCGACGGGCCTTCCCCTGCCATAACCGACGCCAGCTGTTGCGAATTCAAGGCTACGCGATAGTCGATGGAGAGCTTGCGCGGCACAGCCTCGTCATCAGACCGTTTCAGCACATAAGTCTTAGTGTCTCGTTCCATGATTTGCCAGAGGGAATCATACCAGTCAGCGGGCTGCGCTGTATAACATTACGGACGAGAGGGTTTCAACGGGAGAAGAAATGCTCAGAAGCTTCCTTCAATAGGCATGCAATGCAGATTAAGCGCGGCATGGCCAAATGAAGGCGAGCCACAGGGGTGCTATGGATGCGAAGCCTGATCTGTCCAATCTCGGGAGATGCCTAGGTAGACAACTGATCCAGGTTACTGAGATGATCAACTAGGATCGATCGCTCGTCAGTTGAGGGAAACGACAAGTCATCTTTTGCTGCCCGAGGTCGTAAAATGATCAGGCACACCTTGCGACATGTCATATCTGGAATCGCGGCGTTCATCGTGTTGGTCGGGGGGATGGCGCCGATGGCGGCGGGAACGGCCACAGAGGCAATAAAGATCACCCTCAAGCAGATGTTCAGGATCTTGAATGATGAAGAATTGAAGATGCCGGGCAGGGCCGAAGCACGCCACCAGCAACTCGAAAAGGTGATTGGGAACCGCATCGCCTATGACGAAATGGCCAAACGATCCTTAGGACCACAGTGGGCGCAGCTGAATGACGAAGAAAGGCAGGAATTTGTTCGGTTGTACGCTCAGCTTCTCAGGGATACCTATTCCAGTAGGTTCGACAACTATTCTGACGAGAAGGTTGAGTTTCTCCAGGAAAAACTCGATGGCGACTACGCAGAAGTCAGGACGAGACTGACGGGGAGCAAGTTCAGTCTTGATGTGGATTACCGGATGCTGCAGCGAGCCGGTGACTGGCATGTCTACGATATCATCGTAGACGAAATCAGCTTGGTCCGCAGCTATCGTCAACAGTTCACGACAATCATCAGAAAATCCTCGTACGCGGAGTTAGTCGCAAAGCTAAAGGAGAAGTCAGGGGAGCTCAAACCTTTTGTGAAAACTGTGAGTCCTTAGTCCGAACTGAGTGGCAATATTTAAGAGAAGCCGATTTCACCACCGCCAAGGTATTCCCAGAATCAGTTGTTTTAGAGCCCGACAGATGTAATTTCTTTCACTGTAGTTCAACCGACAGCTTCAAACTATCGTATCTTGCTCGAGCGCAGGCGACCGTTGCGTCGTCGGTCGGTAATATTCCGAAAAACTAAGACAACCCCGATCAACCGTCCGTTTTTATCCTCGATGGGAGCAGCTGTTCTCCATGGGATCGATCCTTCCCGTGCAACCCCTCTCTATCATCTATAGAGCTCCTTTTCACTATTACTCATCATCTCACCATCTAACCCATTGGAAGCCTGCACAACAACCTGTATATAATGGCACCCATTTCTCTTGGAGTACCAAGGACCACCAATGGCCACAACCAAAGGCGAATACCAGCAACAACTCCGCGCCCTTGCCGAATTAATGCTCGCCGTGTCTGGCGAATCCGTCACGATGATGAAACGAAGTGTCCCTGAGAAGGCACTCACACTCAAGCGTCAGGATGAATGGGGCCTCTATCTGGAATTCCTCAAAGTGATGTTCAATCTGACCGACCGACTCTCCGCGCTGTACTTGCCAATCAAAGAACAGCCTCAGTTCATGGACAATCTCGAGGATGCCGTTACGTTGCAATTGAAACAGGTGCTGGAACCGGCATTCGGTTCCGGTGCGGACCACATGGAAATCATGCTCACCGTCGGTGCGGCGGTGTCGGAGAGTCGGCAGGCCTATGAGCGGTATCGGTTCCTCGTCACCGAAGACAATCCTGCGAAAGATGAGATGTTGAAAGACTTTGGCGGACGAGTCGCCGCTGCGATGGGCATCGCAGGAAACGCGCTGGTGATCTCCGCCGCAACGCTCTGCGCGAGTGCGGCGATTCCGGCCATCACCGCGATCTTGGCAGGAGACACCCCCCCTGTCGCCGCAGTTGGCACAGCCACCCCCGTGGCGATCGATACAATGTCCGCACCACCAACGCCCACGGCAACACATGGACCTCACGGTCCGACGGGAGCCGAAATCAAGTTGGTGAGCGTGATGTCAACCGTCACCGGAGAAGAAGTGGAAACTCGGTGGGGGCTGCACCCTCGATTTCGGCAAGACCTTTCGCCAGGGGATATGCAACACATTGCCAAACTGATGAATCGAGTTACTAAAATACTTGGCGAACGCTATGCGACCGTGGCATTCTCAGATGAATGGACTTCCTGGCATAAGGCTGGTCACGCCTGATCGTTCCCGACAATCCAGTCTATCTGGTCTGTTTGGTTTATCTGGTTCTCTGATGGATCCGTTTAGTCTGGTCCAACCACACACAAGACGGATCAGCTCAACCAGACAGACCAGATAGCCCCACAGAATTTTTGAGGAGGTGCAGTGGATACTTCGGAGACAGCAGATAGGTCATCACAAGCCGTTCCATCCGGGCTCTCCCGTCTCAAGGAATTAGCGATGAATCTTTGGTGGAGTTGGACTCCGGAGGCCCGCCGACTGTTTGAACACATCGACCCGACCCTCTGGGTACTGACCCACCACAATCCCGTCAAACTCCTGGCCGAGGTCAGGCCCGAGCGGCTCATGCATCTCGCTCAAGATCCCTCGTATATGCGGCTGTACTCTGCCGCCCTCAAGATGTTCGACGAGTACCGTCAGAACGAGCACAGCTGGTTTAAAACACAGCACAGCGATTTGCACGCTCCCACCATCGCCTATTTCTCTGCGGAATTTGGTCTACATACGTCCATTCCCATTTACAGCGGCGGTCTGGGCATTCTCGCCGGAGACCATTGCAAGGAAGCCAGTGATCTCGGTGTACCGCTGGTGGGAGTGGGATTCATGTACCCGCAAGGATATTTCCGGCAGCGAATCACTCCGGAGGGATGGCAGGAAGCAGCCTATGCCCCGTTCAACCGGTCAGTATCGCCGGTTCACCCCGCCCTCACTCCATCGGGAGAGGCGTGCAAAATCAGAGTCGAGATCGGCAGTCGAGTGGTGGCCGCAGCGGTCTGGAAAATTCTCGTCGGGCTGGTTTCCCTCTACCTTATCGATACGGACGTTCCCGAGAATAGTCCTGAGAATCGGGCTCTCTCAGCTCGACTGTATGGCGGCGATCAGGACATGCGCCTCTGTCAGGAGTATCTTTTGGGTATCGGTGGTGTCCGGATGCTTCGTGCTTTGGGTATCGCACCGACCGTCTGGCATGCCAACGAAGGCCATTCCGCCTTCCTCACATTGGAGCGCATTCGGGAAATGGTCCAGAAGGGATCGACGCACTCGGACGCCTGCGAAATTATACGCCAAAGCACGGTGTTTACCACCCATACACCGGTGCCGGCCGGTCACGACGTATTTCCGCATCATCTCATGGACCGGTACTTTACCGGCTATTGGGAGCAGGTGGGCCTCTCGCGAGAAGACTTCCTCCGCTTGGGAGATACCCCAGAATCCCAGGGGGAGGGTTTCAACATGACGGCGCTCGCGATCCGGATGGCCGCCCATGTGAACGGGGTCAGCCGTGAACACGGGCAGGTCTCACGGGAGATGTGGCGCCATATGTGGCCCGGCCTCCCGATCGAACAAGTCCCGATCCGCAGCGTGACGAACGGCATCCATGCGCCGACCTGGATCGCGCCCGAACTCAACCAACTCTACAGCAAGTATCTCGGCCCCGAATGGGCGGAGAAATGCGATGATACGGCTATGTGGCAACGGGTCCTGGACATCCCCGACCAGGAGCTGTGGGCCGTTCTCCAAACCATGAAACGCAAGCTCATGAGCTTCATCCGGGAACGTGCCAGAAGCGGTTGGATGCAAGGGCATCTCCAAGCCTCGCAAGTCTTGACGCGAGGCACACTACTGGACCCCGAAGCGCTCACCATTGGCTTCGCCAGGCGTTTTGCCACCTACAAGCGGGCGACCTTATTGTTCCGCGACCTCGAACGGTTGAAACGGGTACTCCATAACCAGTGGCGCCCCGTCCAATTGATCTTTGCCGGCAAGGCCCATCCGGCCGATGAACCCGGTCGCCATTTCATTCATGAAGTGATGCGCTTTTGCGACGACCATACGCTGGGCGGCCACGTAGCATTCCTGGAAAACTACGATATGCATATGGCCAAGTTCCTTGTCCAAGGGGTCGACATTTGGCTCAACACTCCGCGTTTTCCATTGGAGGCGAGCGGAACAAGCGGGCAAAAAGCCGCGCTCAACGGCGTCATCAACCTCAGCGTCCTCGATGGATGGTGGAAAGAAGGCTACAACGGAGCCAACGGATGGGGCATAGAACCCCTAGGTGGAAACAATGACATCCAGGCCCAGGATGAGCATGACGTACAACAGCTCTACCGCATGCTGGAGCAAGAAGCCATTCCCCTCTACTATCAACGAGATCTTGACGGCATACCCCGCGGCTGGTTGCAGCTCGTGAAGGAAAGTCTTCGGACCAATGCCCCCCGTTTCTGCACCAAACGAATGGTCAAGGAGTACGTCGACAATCTCTATGCACCGGCCATGGTCCCTGTGCCTTCGACATGGTAAACGACCGTCGATCCGGCCCTTTGCAGAAAACAAGTCGCGGTGCCATCACCGCATCGCTCCAGTTCGTTCTACTAGTCACCGTATGGACGATCATCGCCAGCCTATCCCCTGCTGACGCAGGTACACCAGCGGCGCCAACCAGCTTAGCCCTCGAACGTGAGGCGACAGACGCATTCAACCATGCCGAATACGACCAGGTCCTGAAGCTCTGGCACTCGCTTCCGGCTGAAGGCAACGCCTCGAAACCGCTTATCCGCCTCGCCTTTCAGAGCTCCCTCAAGCTAGGGCGACCAGAAGAAGCCCTCCCGCTCTATCAAAAGCTCATCCCTACAGATCAACCGGACGATCCAGCTCTCCTACGACCCTTGGCGCTCAGCTTTCTGACGAGCCATGTCCGCGACTCCCAGGAGTATGTACGGATCACGGCCTATACGATACTGGCTGAACTCGGCCTTCCTGAAACACAAGCCGTCTTGGAAGACGGGCTGCTCGATGGCTCGGTCCTAGTACGCGCTCGCGCCGCAGATGCCATTGGCAAGGCCGGACTTGCAGGGAAGTCCGGTCCCTTACGACGAGCCTTGAACGACGCGATGCCGGCCGTACGCATTGCCGCAATGAACGCGCTCAGTGAAGCCAACGTCACCGAC
>DATEPD010000052.1:0-3873 GCA_035273365.1 Nitrospiraceae bacterium
TATGTGGGCATCAGTGGAAAAAACTCGGTGCTCGGCACAGGACCATTTTTGGCCTATTAAAAAGATCAAGTCTTACCCAGGATGATACTTCACGGGAAGAGCGTTCCAGAATCAGTTAATTTTGGAACAGCCGGGAGGAAACGTGAAAGCGAACGGAAAATCGACTTCTCCGTCCCCGTCCATGAGAGAGGTTTTTGAAGTTCGTGCGGCAGGACGAATAGGCAGGCGAAGAGAACCTGAAAGTCGTTTTGAAAGTTCTGTCTATTGTATGAAGTGGTGAGCCGGCTGGGACTCGAACCCAGGACCCTCGCCTTAAAAGGGCGATGCTCTACCAACTGAGCTACCGGCTCACCGAGCGAAGAGCGCGGATCTTACCACCGACGCTCGACCTGTGCCTAGTAGGATGCTGAAAAATCTGCCAGGATTTGGGGAAGGTTAAGGTTGAGGTTCCTCAGCCTACTCCCGCAATGAATTGATTAGCGCGCGCGTGGGCGGATTTTGAGTGGGTTGCGAAGAATAATGGTTTCACTACGCTTCGAGCCGGTCGAGATCATATCGATGGGACACTCGGAGAGATCCTCAAGGAACTGGAGATAGCGCTTGGCTTCCGCAGGAAGTTGTTTATACGCGGACGCGCCGGTGGTCGTGCCGGACCATCCTTTGAACGTCTTGTACATCGGTTCGCAGTCGGTCAGCGTTTGGAGATCGGCTGGCATGTCTCGATACAGCTTCCCCTGATACCGATAGCCGGTGCAGACCTTTAGTTCCTTGCAGCCGTCGAGCACATCCAGTTTCGTGACGGCCAATGACGCGAGCCCATTGACTTTGGTGGCGTATCGCACCACGACGCCATCGAACCAGCCACAGCGGCGCGCACGTCCCGTCGTGGACCCGAATTCTTTCCCTCGAGCTTGGAGCCCGTCTCCCACTGAATCAGTTAATTCCGTAGGGAATGGTCCACTACCGACCCGCGTGCTGTAGGCTTTGGCAACCCCGAGCACCGCGTCAATCTTCGTCGGTCCCACACCCGTTCCCGTTGAGGCACCACCAGCCGTTGAACTGGACGAGGTGACGTAGGGATAGGTGCCGAAGTCGACGTCCAAGTGTGTCCCTTGCGCCCCTTCGAACAACACGGTCTTTCCGCCGTCAATCATTTTGTTCACGAGCATGGTGGCGTCGACGATATGGTTCTTCAGCCGATCGGCATAGCCCATATACTGCCGGAAGACGTTGTCGACTTCGAACCGTTCCAGCTTATACAGTTGCTCGAGAAACCAATTGATCTCGACCACATTCTCTTCGAGTTTGGTTCGAAACGCCTTCGGATTGAGCAGATCTCCCATCCGGATCCCGATCCGCGACATCTTATCGGCATACGACGGACCGATCCCACGCCCCGTCGTGCCGATTCGGCGAGAGCCCTTAGACTGCTCAGATGCTTTGTCGATGGCCTTGTGATACGGCAGGATGAGATGGGCGCGATGACTGACAATAAAATTCTTTCCGATCTTCACCCCTTGAGTCTGAAGATGATCCAGCTCCTCAATCAATGAAGCTGGGTCCACAACGACCCCGTTCCCGATCACACAGAGCGTCCCGCGATAGAGAATACCCGAGGGGATGAGGTGAAACACGAAGGTGCCCCGATCATTAATCACCGTGTGTCCCGCGTTGGACCCGCCTTGATAGCGGACCACCGCATCGACGTCGCTGGCTAAGATATCGACGATCTTGCCCTTGCCTTCGTCGCCCCACTGTGCCCCGATCACCACGAGATTTCCCATCGCCTGATATGCTCCCAAAAAAGCGCCCTGGCTCGACTCATGGCCAGGGCTGG
Source organism: Nitrospiraceae bacterium (assembly GCA_035273365.1). Lineage (GTDB taxonomy): Bacteria > Nitrospirota > Nitrospiria > Nitrospirales > Nitrospiraceae > Palsa-1315. The sequence goes on from DATEPD010000052.1 coordinate 1,838, forward strand.
AGCGACATGGTAGGGGTGCCTCTAATGATTGTCAAGAAGCGTGATGGTCAATTTACTCTTAGTTCTTCTCTCTTCTATCATCTTCAAGAGCAGGCCCCAACTGGCTCTTATTGCGCGCGTCGAACGAGGGGAGTCTTCGACCGCGCGTTCCGCGAGCACGAGAGACGGTTGAGGCTTGCCCGCTCCCGTTTTCTTGACTGTCGCGGGAGGGCCATGTTAGCATTCTCGCTGTTTCACAAGGATTTTCGCGTATTTCCAAATCAACCGTTGTGGGGCTGTAGCGCAGTTGGGAGCGCGCGTGAATGGCATTCACGAGGTCGCCGGTTCAATCCCGGCCAGCTCCACCAAATTCACGACGTAGGTTCTACGAACCTCGACATTCACACCTAATCACCGAATGACCATCGGCACCTCCTGGTAATCTCAATCCGCCTGGTTCACAAAACATCTCATGCTCCAAATCGAGTCGGTCTATAAACAATATTCCACGAGGGTTCTACTTGAGGGGGCGACGGCGCATCTCCGCCCCGGTTCAAGGGTCGGTTTGGTGGGGCCCAACGGCGCCGGCAAGACCACCCTCTTCCGGATGATCCTTGAGGAGGAATCGCCGGACAAGGGCAAGATCCGGAAGCGTCCCCGTCTCCGCATCGGCTATCTCCCTCAGGAACTCGAAACCATCACGGGCAAGACTGTGCTGGATGCCACCCATCGCGATCTCTATCCGGAACACGAAGCCGAACGGATCCTCATGGGGTTGGGATTTTCAGAGATCGACTTTAGCCGTGAGGTCGAAACACTGTCAGGCGGCTATCGTATGCGTGTTGCCTTGGCGCACCTACTCTTGACCAACCCCGACGTCCTCATGCTCGACGAGCCGACCAACCACTTGGACAAACCGACGCAGCGCTGGTTCGAGCACTTCCTGTTGAACTCGGAGATGACGCTGTTGCTCATCAGCCACGACACTGCCTTTCTCGATCGTATCGTCACCCACATCTGGGATCTTCGGCACCACAAGCTCGAAGAATATCGCGGCAACTATACCTCGTTCAAAAAGCTTCGAGCAGAGCGGGACGCTCAGCGTAAGGCAGCCGCCGGGCGCCAGGCGAAAGAGGTCGCGCGGGTCCAGACATTTGTGGACCGGTTCCGGTACCAGGCGAACAAAGCCAGCCAGGTCCAATCGCGCATCAAGCAGCTTGAAAAGGTCAAGATGATTGAGGTCAAGCGCGACCCCAAACGGGTGAAGTTCAAATTTCCCCTTCCCGCAGCGAGCGGCCGCCAAGTCCTGGAACTCCAGGGCGTGACAAAGAGCTATGGGGAAAAAGTGGTGTATGAGCAACTCGATTGTTCGATCGAACGTGGTCAGCGTGTGGCGCTGGTGGGAGAAAACGGTGCCGGGAAAAGCACACTGCTCAAGATGTTGGCCGGTGTGTTGGACTTCGACAAAGGAACACGATCAGTCGGCCATGGCGTCACTCTGCACTACTTTGCCCAACACCAGGCCGAAACGTTGAACCCGGAACATACCATCCTCGATTCCCTTTCCGAGGTCTCCAGCCAAGCAGAGACCAATTTTCTCCGCGGAATTGCTGGCGCCTTCCTGTTCACCGGGGACGATCAGAAGAAACCGATCAAGGCCCTGAGCGGAGGAGAACGCAATCGCGTGGCGCTCGCACGGATGCTGGTCGAACCGGCCAATACCCTGTTGCTCGACGAGCCGACCAACCATCTCGACCCAGCCTCCGTCGACATGCTCACCGATGCCCTGACAGAATTTCCCGGTACGATCGTCTTTATTTCCCACGATCCCACCTTTTTGACCAGAATCTCGACGCGCGTCATTGAAATCGAAGAGGGCAAGGCTCGCAGCTTTTCCGGCGACTATGAGTACTATTTGTGGAAGAAAGCGCAGGAAATCGAGTCCATCAAAGAAACGAGTGACGACCTGCTGGGAACGGACCGCGGGAAAACGGTTGCGCCGACCAGAGCGATGGCTTCGCAGGCAACTGCCAAGTCCTCGGCTGGAGATCGCCGAG
>DATEPD010000053.1:0-4458 GCA_035273365.1 Nitrospiraceae bacterium
CCGTCCGGCGCGCGCAATGCGGCCATCAACTCGACGAGTGTATGAAATCGTTCCGACATTGTTGTCCCTACGGTCACACGCAGTTAGGCGCACATTATACCCGGTTCCCGACAGCCTTCAACCAGCTAGTAGGCTGTGGAAAGATTATTGTGGCACAGTGAAACTCAATTGCCCACGCGTATAGCACAACAGGAGGACCCCACGCAGGATGCTCAAAAAGTTCGTCCAGCAAGGCCGCAGGCGAGTCGAAACCGGAGGCGTACCCTCAGGGGTACGTTGAGGATTTCGATGAGCCGAGAACAAAGCCCGGGAAAAGGCGCGTCTCGGCGCGCTGGGGTTGGGGGGTGAGAAGGGCGACTTTTTCAGCGTCCCGTGTTCGGCTTGCGCCTCTCTAGGGCCTATGGTAGGGTACCGTCACTGCATCTGGAGCGGGGGAAAGGCCTGTGGCCGCAGAACAGGAAGAAGGATTTATCGTTCGGGATCGGCGGGGTGGGAGTCACGCCGACCGTCCTTCCGCCACGTCGCCAGCCGAATCGGAGATACAGCCCCACCACCAGGCTGCACACTCTGATCCGCACCAGGATTCGGGAATTCCTGTCACCTTTTCATCTTTCGTCATTTCTCTGGGCAGTTCCTCGCTGATGTTGATGGGGGAACAGCTGGATCCTCAGCAGCCTCCTATGCCGGTGAATCTACCGCAGGCGAAAGAAATTATCGACTTGCTCTCGGTCTTAGAAGAGAAGACCAGAGGCAATCTCACGACGGAAGAACAGGCAGTGCTTCGGGATATGCTCTACGCCCTTCGGATGAAGTACGTGAGTTTGGCTGCCAAGTAGTCGTACCCTGCCGCCTGCCGTCCCCAGACGTCCTGTCAGCCATCAATGGTTCACACGACGTAATGAGACGCTCCTCTGATTCAATACAAACGTGAGTAGATCGTCTCCCATGTGCCGAGGCGCCGAGAATCGGGGATGCCGGATGTGAATGACATCAAGAAGGACACAAGTTCCTTTCCCGGACTAAAGATGGACAGCGGCACTGTAACCGGAAGCGCGCCGACATTTGCTGGAGCCGGTCGGCCTCCCCGGCCATCCCGCCATATTCCGGAGCCGGAACGCCGGACGATGCATTTTCGGCCGGTCTGGATCGTTCTCATTCTTCTGATACCCTGCCTGGCTCTGACCTTCTACTATTCCCACGTCATACTTCCCAGCGGGGAGGAAACGGATTCCTTTCTGCCGACAACCAGCTATGCGTTTGTGCTCCTCCTTCTCAACCTCGATCTGATTGGGTTTGTCGTCCTGCTGCTCCTGCTCTCCCGCAACCTTATCAAAGCCTACTTCGAGCGGCGGCATCGATTGTTCGGATCGGGATTTCGATCGAAGCTGGTGGCGGCCTTCATCGGGTTTTCGCTCATTCCGACGGTGCTCCTAGCATTGGTCGCAAGCGGGCTGGTGAATAAGGCCGTGGATGTGTGGTTCAGCGATCAGATTGAGCAGGTCATGCGGGATTCGTATGATGTGGCACGAATGCAACATGCCGGTCACATTACCCTGGCCGTGAATAGTGCCCGAGCCATCAGCCATGAGATTTACCGGGAAGATATGTTGCTGTCGGAACAGCGCGATCTGCTGGTGGCCGCGATGGCGCGCAAGCGGGCTGAGTTCGGTGTGGCCGGGATTGAAGTCTTCTCGGCGAAGATGGAAACCCTTACGAAAGCACTGGATCTCGATGTCCCTGCATCGGCTCTCGATCTGCCGATCGGTCAATTGGTGCTCCAAGTGATCAACGGGAAGCAAGAAGTGAATGCGGTGCAGGAGGCCCAAACCGGGCGTTTAGTGCGGGCTGCCGCCCCCATCGCCGCGAGCGGGCGTGCCGGCGAGATCGGTGGCGTGGTGGTGGTAGAGGCCTATGTACCTGAATCGTTGCTGGCGAAAATGGAAGGAATCGGCCACCAATACGACGAATATAAGCAGACCAAGGCCATGAAGAACCCTATTAAGGCCGGAGCCTATCTCTTCGTCGCCGTCATCACGGTGCTGATCCTGTTCGGGGCCACCTGGTTTGGGTTTTACGTCGCGCGGAGTATTACCGTGCCGATTCAACGGTTGGCTGAAGCGACGGAGACCATTGCCCAAGGGGATCTTTCCGTCCGTATCGAGGCCAAGGCGACCGATGAAATCGGCACATTGATCGACTCATTCAACCGGATGACGTCGGATCTGCAAGGGAGTAAGACTGAGATCGAAGAGGCCAATATCTCGTTGCGCCTCAGCAATCTTGAACTTGATCGTCGCCGCGCCTACATCGAGACGGTGGTCGAGACGATTGCCGCGGGCTTGCTTTCTATCGATAAGAACGGGCTGATCACGAACTTCAACCCCTCTGGTGAACGGATTCTCGGGCTTACAGCCGATCGTTTTCGTGACAGACCCGCCAATGAGGTGTTCAAAGAGTTGAAACTCGACCTGTTCCAGACGGTCTATGATCGGATGCTGGCCGATCAGCGCGATACCCTGACTCTGGAGGGGCAGATGGAGATCGACGGCAGGTTCCTGACGATCGGGCTTCATGGGTCACGTATGAAGGACGAGGCAAATAAGGATCTCGGCATCGTGCTGGTGTTCGAAGATCTCACGGAGTTGATCAAGGCGCAAAAAGTGGCGGCCTGGCAGGAAGTCGCGCGGCGAGTGGCTCACGAGATTAAGAACCCGTTGACACCCATCCAATTGTCAGCACAGCGTTTGCGCAAGAAATATTTCGAGCGGTCGCCGGATTTCGATGCGATCTTCGACGAGTCGACGAACGTGATCGTCAACGAAGTGACGAGTCTCAAGCATATGGTTGACGAATTTTCGAAGTTTGCCCGTCTGCCGACTCCACAGATGGCGCATCAATCGCTCCACGATGTGCTCAATGAAGTCACGATCCTGTATCGGGGGGCCCATAAGGATGTGGAGTTGATCGTGGATTTGGACGACGATCTCCCACCGCTCAATTTCGACCGGGAGCAGCTCAAACGGGTGATGGTCAATCTGCTGGACAATGCAATTCAGGCTATGCAACAGAAGGGGCGTGTCTGGCTCTCGACCAAGTACGATACCAAACGTCGGCTCGCCGTCGTGAGCGTGGCGGATGAAGGCCCGGGCATTGCACCGGAAGACCAGGAAAAACTGTTCGTGCCATATTTCACGCGGAAGAAGACGGGAACGGGGCTGGGATTGGCGATCGTGCGGCGCATTATTACCGATCACGAGGGACAGATTCACGCAAGTCAGAATCAGCCGAAAGGGGCCGTGTTCACCTTCGAATTGCCGGTCTAAACACGTCAGGGATACGCGGTGAGGGATGCGGCCACGCATGCTGCTGCGTCTCCGTGACACCTGACACTTTCTGTGTAACGCCTAATGGAGTGCTATGTCTGCATCGATCTTAATAGTGGATGACGAAGAACCAATTCTCACATCCTTGAGCAGCATTTTGCAGGACGAAGGGTATGAGGTGGCCGTGGCCAAGAACGGCGCGGAAGCGTTGCGCGCCTATACCATGGATCCACCCGATCTGATGCTCCTCGATATCTGGATGCCGGAAATGGACGGCATGGAAACGTTGCGCCGGGTTCGTGAGCTGGTGCCGATGGCACAAGTGATGATGATGTCGGGACACGGCTCGATCGAAACGGCGGTCAAGGCCATCAAACTGGGGGCCTATGACTATATTGAAAAGCCCCTGTCGCTCGAGAATGTTACGTTGCGCGTCAAACATGCTCTGGATCAATACCGGTTGGAACAAGAGAATCGGACGCTTCGAACCACGGTCCAGCGAAAGTTCGAGTTGGTGGGACTATCGCCTGCGATGGAGCAGTTGCGGCAGTTGATCGAGACAGCCGGACCGACCAATAGCCGCGTGTTGATCGGAGGAGAGAACGGGACGGGGAAGGAACTTGTCGCTCGGGCGATCCATCAGCAGAGCTTACGGACCGGGCGACCATTCGTGGCAGTGAACTGTGCAGCCATCCCGGAGACCTTGATCGAGAGTGAGCTATTCGGGCACGAAAAGGGCTCCTTCACCGGTGCGACCTCGATGAAACGCGGGCAGTTCGAGCAGGCAGACGGAGGCACACTGTTTCTGGACGAAATCGCCGACATGAGCCTGAGTACCCAGGCGAAGGTTTTGCGGGCGTTACAGGAGCAGCAATTCACTCGTGTCGGGGGAACCAAGCTGCTCAAGGTGGACGTACGAGTGTTAGCCGCGTCCAATAAAAATCTCCTCAAGGAAATCGAGAAAGGCACGTTTCGCGACGACCTCTACTATCGGCTCAACGTGGTGCCGATCATCGTGCCTCCGCTCAGGGAACGCCGGGAAGACATTCCGCTGCTCATTCGCCACTTCATGAAGGTCCACGCGGAGGAGCAGGGGTTGCGGGTGAAAGAGGTCTCGCCGGAGGCCATGGCGGTG
>DATEPD010000054.1:0-3946 GCA_035273365.1 Nitrospiraceae bacterium
CGGGTTGCGGTCTTTTCTTACATCGGGACTTCTCTTCGAGGTTTTCCTTTAGGGGCTAGCAGGGGACAAGACCTCCTTGATACGGTTCTAGCAATACATGCGAACGTGATATTAATGTTATGGCTAAACAGTAACTTATAATAATATAACTAAACTAACACATAAACCTTGAGTCAGCCGGGACTACAAGTAGCGGTTCTCATGCGCTGCGGAATGGCTTCCGTATTTCTCTATGGTCACCATAAGTCGAGACTCCTGCCTTGACTCACAATTGTGCAAGGCCTGGATCGTTCTCTCCCTTCATTCTTAGTAGATTATAGGCGGTCGCTTGTCGTCGATAAGCAGCATCAAGCGCCGGTCTTTTAGGGGGCGATCAGGATTGCGAGTATAGTGGGAGAGATCTTCCGAGACTTCCGCGAGGCGTAGTGCAACCGAGATATGTTGTTTAAGGTGCGGTACACGAGTCTCAAGGGAAAGGTCCACTAATTCGTCGTTGCAACCTGTCACTTCTGCATTCAAGTCCTGCTCGTCGAGGAAGTTCACCGTAATTCGTTCTTCCGGGTCGATCCACGGAAGGATGGCTTTCAGCTTTTCATCATTGGTCATCGGGCCTCCTTTCCAGGTTCCTACGATTCCGATTAAGAACCATGCTCCCATGAGATGCCTGTCAGAGGAACTCGTCAATCGAGCAATGGGTTCTCACATTTCCCTCGTGGTCCTCAAGATAATGCTCACGCCTGAGCAAAACTTATCATTGTTTGTGCGTCGATTTCTCTAGGGCAATCTCTAGTTGTCTTCACCGCTGCCACACAGTATGTGTGTAATTGTGACCCGCTATAGGATATTGCCCAGTCGACCAAGGTGAGCCGGATGGTTTCAAAACAGGGCGATGTCCAGAAGGGAAAGCCAGACGCAAAGGGGCAATGGTGCCTGCCAAATAAGTTGGTGACTATGTCCAGCTGGGGCATCACATTTATAGTCATGGCATTGATTGCGGCCATCTTCGGATTTGCCGGCATTGGCACAGAGGCGATCGAAAACGCCAAAGTGTTGGTGTTTCTGATTTTGGGCGTATTGGTTGTCATGCTGGTCGTCGGCGTGGCGGGATGACGCAAATTATTCGATCCGTAGGAGGGACGCATCATGGAGACGCAAGCCTACGCGAAGAATGCAAAGAAAGTGTTATTACTCTTAGCGATCACAGCCCTCATCGGTGGAGTGATGACCGCATTGAGCCTCCCAGCTCAGGCAGAGGACAAGAGCGGCGTCTTGAAAGCCAGCGATCTCATCGGCATGAAAGTACAAGGGGCCGACGAGAAAAAACTGGGGGACATTAAAGATTTGGTCATCGACCCGGAAGATGGCGGAGTGCAGTATGCCGTGCTCGACTTCGGAGGATTCGCCGGAATTGGGGACAAATACTTTGCCGTACCATGGGAAGCGCTGCAATTGGACACAATGAACAAAAAGATTTGGCTGGATGTGCAGAAAAAGGATCTCAAGGATGCACCAGGCTTTGACAAGAAAAACTGGCCGGATCTCATTCGTCAACAGGTCGTCATTTACGAATTTTATGATATTCCCCAACCTGATCGAGGGTCCAACTCTCGAACCAAACGATAACGAGGCTCAACGGAGTCGTCTCGTATCAATCCGTCGTGTGAAATGGTTGTGGGGGGGCACAGAGGGGAATGTTGTGGGAGGACGTTGTCGGTTGAATCTCTTACAGCATATCGAGCAATGAACCAGTAATACAGATGATACTCATCACGATGTAGCCATAGGCCGTCAAATGTGCAAAGCGACGGACATGTTTGGGCCCCCAAATCATTTTTATGACCGCCGGAAGGTAGATGGCAAACATCCATTCTGGTGGATCAAGGATCCAGGGCCATTCCCGTTTGAGTCCATAAACCAACACTACGCCAAAAACTAATCCAGCCGTACACATGAAAAGGTCCAGAACCTCCATGGAGCGAGCCTCCTGTATTCACACCCATTGAAGAGCCGGGGCATTCTACGTTTTCAAGCCTTGCGGGTCTAGCCCATATGACTCAAGATGGTTCGTCGTCCTCCACCAGCATGGGGAAGGGTGCGGGAGGCACGAAGGCGGCGGGGCATTCTTGACTAAGAAGGAATCAGGGGGGCTTGGGCTTCCACTCCCTTGCACGCTTTTGCGCTTCGGCAATCTGGGCCGGCTTCAACTCTTTGGCAAGATCATTGCGGTGAAGAGCCGCGCGCGCATGTCCGTTGTCTGCCGCCAGACTGTACCACACGTGGGCTTGGACTAGGTCCAGAGGTACGCCCCGACCAAAAGCAGACATCAGGCCGAGGTAAAACTGCGCATTCGCGTCTCTCTGAGCGGCGGATTTCTCATACCACTCGCGTGCTTTCCCGTAGTCTTCTGGGACGCCATCTCCATTTTCATACAGCATACCCAGGTAGAACTGCGCCCGTGCGTCTCCCCGCTCGGCGAGCGGTTGCCACTCACGCAAGGCCTTTGCAAAGTCTCCACGGTTTTTTGCATCCATGCCGGCTTGAAAATCCGCCCGTGCAGGCACGACGAGACAGACGAGCGAGACCACAAAGGCGATGAGAAATCGGAGAGGCACAGACCGATTGTTATTCACGGGAAACCTGACCTGAGTCTTCTCTCACCTGGCCCCTTCGGTTCGGTGGCAGATTTCTAAATGATTGCCACTGGGATCCTCAAAAAAGACGGCATAGTAACCTGGACCCTCGTGATACCCGGGTCCCTCGACGTCCCTTGCTCCCGCCCGGATGATAATCTCAGCCAACCGATCGACCTCGCTGGTACTATCTGCCCAAAATGCGATCCGGCATTCGTTGGCGACATGCAGCGACGACTCAGTGACACCGACGAACTCAGAAGCCCCGCCCGTGTCAGTCGTTTCGAACTGTAGCCAACCTTCAATCCCAACGTCACGAGTAAATCCCAGCGCAGGCAGGAATATTTCGTAAAAGGGCCGCGCCTCGGCCAGGCTGCGTACTCTCATATCGACGTGATCAAACAGTCTTCGCATGAGTGATCCCCACAGCGACTGGATTATAGCAGGTCTTCACCTTCCGACCCGGCAGAAAGGTTACGGTTCCGTCTGCTTGCTCCAGTATTTGAGGAAGGGAGCAATGGTATCGATAGGGATGGGAAAGATTGTCGTCGAGTTCTTGTCAGCGGAAATCTCCACCAGAGTCTGGAGGTACCGGAGCTGCAAGGCAGCCGGATTTCGGCTGATCACATCCGCGGCGTCCGCAAGGCGCTGCGAGGCCTCGAATTCGCCTTGGGCATGGATGACTTTCGCACGACGTTCACGCTCGGCTTCCGCTTGACGCGCGATGGCGCGTTGCATTTCCTGCGGCAGGTCCACGTTCTTCACTTCTACGGCTGTGACTTTGACACCCCAGGGCTCCGTCTGCTGGTCGATGATCCGCTGGAGCTCGGCGTTGATCTGCTCACGTTTCGACAGCAGATCGTCGAGCTGACTCTGTCCGAGGATGCTGCGGAGTGTGGTCTGAGACATCATGGAGGTCGCGTAGAGGTAATCTTCGACTTGAATGATCGCGCGCTCCTGATCCACGACGCGAAAGTAGATGACCGCATTTACCTTGACGGTGACGTTGTCCTTCGTGATGACGTCCTGCGGCGGCACGTCCATCGTGACGGTCCGTAAGCTGACTCGAACCATCCTGTCGATGAAGGGGATGATGATGACGACGCCAGGCCCATTACCCCCGACAAGCCCCCGGGTCAATCGGCCCCATCGAAAAATCACCGCGCGTTCGTACTCCCGGAGAACGTGAAATCCCAAGAGAATCAGGATCAGGGCAAGGAACACGAGTGCAAACGGAATGAGCATCATGATCGGGCCTCTTTCTGTTTGGAGAGGGGTTTCACGCGCAAGCGCAATCCGTCCACGCCTGTGACTTC
>DATEPD010000055.1:0-2636 GCA_035273365.1 Nitrospiraceae bacterium
CCCACCCCGGCGAGTCGGGAGACTTTTTCAGATGCCTCAGTCTCGAATTAACAGGATAGTGAAAAAGTCTCTCTTCTCACCCGCCCCACCCCGGCGAGTCGAGAGGCGCCTTTCTCCATCCGGCGTTCTCACTTCGCTCAAAGGCTCAGCGTACGCCTCGCCCCTTCGCTTGCGGCGGCCTTGCCCGCGGAACAGCGCGTCTTGGCGAGCCGGGGTCGGGCGGGTGAGAAGTCTGGCCTTTTTGAGCATACTGCCTGTGTATGGTCCTGTGTCCCCAACCTGTCAGAATCGTAGTTCTGCGATACCGTGATGGTTTGTGCGCAGCCTGCTAGGCAAATAATGAACTCACCGACTCATCTTCATGGATTCGTCGAATCGCCTCTCCTAATAGCGGCGCGACCGATAATTGATGCAACTTCGGGCAGATCAGCTCTTTCCCCCGTAATGGAATCGAATTGGTGACTATCACCTGCTTCAGGCAAGATTGCTGGATCCGGTCCAACGCAGGACCAGTGAGCACCGCGTGGGTACAGGCGGTCCACACTTCCCGAGCTCCGCGATCCATACAAGCCTGCGCGCCCTTCACTATGGTGCCGGCTGTGTCGATCATGTCATCCAGCAAGAGCGCGCTCTTCCCAGCAACGTCACCGATGATATTCATAATCGCCGTCTGATTCGGCCCTTCACGCCGCTTGTCGATAATGGCCAAGCTTGCTTCAAGCCGCTTCGCGAAGGCGCGGGCCCGCTCGACTCCACCGGCGTCTGGCGAGACGACCACCAGGTCGCTCACCTTCTTCTTCGTAATGTAGTCCAACAAGACGGGCAGTGCATAGAGATGATCCACCGGCACATTGAAGAACCCCTGGATCTGCCCCGCATGGAGGTCCATCGTCAGCACCCGGTCGGTGCCGGCTGTGCTGATGAGATCGGCCACGAGCTTCGCTGAAATCGGCACACGCGGCTGATCCTTACGATCCTGCCGAGCATAGCCGAAATACGGGATAACCGCCGTGATGCGATTCGCGGAGGAGCGCTTGAGTGCATCGATAATGATCAACAGCTCCATCAGAGAATCGTTGACCGGCTGGCAACATGACTGCACAACAAAGATATCGCCACCACGAACATTTTCCTCTATCTTAACGCGAATTTCTCCGTCACTGAATGATCCGACCGTGGCCGCGCCGAGCTTGATCCCAAGGTAGGCACAAATCTCATGGGCCAGGGCCGGATTCGCATTGCCAGAGAATATCTTCAACTCTCCGCTCATCGATTCCTCAGAGGATCTCTGGGTGCGACTGCATCACGTTCTGATTTCGTCTAGGGTTCGTCTCGACGGCGGGCGTCGGTGGGCGTGCTCATGACCCGCCTACCTACATTCACTGCGCGCTGTTGAGGAAGCCAACTAAGGGATCAAACTTTAACGGAATACGCGGGGAGTTGTCAACCGAGCCACGACTTGTCTTGGTTGTTCTTATCGCCAGGCGAGCGGGCCTGAACAGGTGGGAACCACAAACACCTTCATGAGATGATCTTTCACAAACTGGGCCTGGGCCAGACGGGCGCCCGCCTCGTCCGCGAATACTCCAAATACCGTCGCTCCACTTCCGGACATTAACGCGATCTCTGCTCCGTAAGCCTGCAAACTCCGTTTAATCTCCCGAAGCTTTCCATGTGCGGCGAAAACCGGCTCCTCGAAATCGTTCTCCGCCGCGGCAATCAATTGAGCCCACGTCACCGATGATCGCCGGTCGAGTTCTCGCTGGGCTAGCGAGAGCGATGTTACAGCAGTCCTGGTGGCCGCTAATTCTTGGTACGCCCATTTCGTATTGACCCCAAACCCCGGGTTGACGAGTATGACCCATCGGACCCCTTCAATGACGACCTGCCGAACTGTTTCTCCTCGACCCGACACACACGCTGAAGGGGCAAAGAAAAAAAATGGTACATCGCTACCTATCGATTGTCCGACATCAACCATCTGCTTTGAAGACCACTCCAGCCGTAATAACTGATTCAACCCTACAATAGTGGCTGCGGCATCACTGCTCCCGCCACCGAGGCCAGCTCCCATCGGAATGCGCTTCCGAAGTTCAATGTCTAGACCGATTGATTGCTGGGCCTGTGCCAACACCACGGCAGCTGCTCGATAGACAAGATTACTGTGGTCTGTCGTCAGCTGCCTCGCATCACACCGCAGTTGAATACCCGGTCGGTCGGCACTTATCTTGACGCACACCTCGTCTTCAAGAGCAACGGTCTGCATGATTGACCAGAGATTGTGGAATTCATCGGGGCGACGATCGAGTATACGCAGGATCACGTTAATTTTGGCGGGAGCGAAGACGGTGATCTCGGAAGGATTCGGCTGCGGATTAATCGCGGCCTCCCTTAATGGAATATTTCTCTAGTCGATAGCGGAAGGATCGCGTATTGAGTCTCAGAAGGCGTGCGGCCTTTTTCTTCACCCACATGGCCCGTTCGAGCGCCTTCAGGAGCAGGTCTTTTTCTATGCCGTTGATGAGCCCTTCCAAATCCAACCCGTCTTCAGGCAAATCGGTGGGCACTCCCTGCTGTTGTGGAGTCACAACACGATGAAGCCAGCCACGGATGTCCTCATCCGACACAGGAGCACC
>DATEPD010000056.1:0-15267 GCA_035273365.1 Nitrospiraceae bacterium
GATGAACTTGGCCATCCCCTTCTCCGCCGACACCTTCGTCAGTGCCGCCGTCAACGTCGTCTTGCCGTGGTCCACATGCCCAATCGTCCCAATATTCACGTGCGGCTTCCGCCGCTCATATTTCGCCTTCGCCATACCCGCTCCCTTCCGTCCTCACTCAAAAGTCAATTCGACTACTCACCCCGATACTTGGCAATGATGGCCTCTGAAATTTGACGAGGCACCGGTTCATATCGGTCGAACTCCATACTATAGGTGGCACGACCCTGCGTTCGAGACCGAAGATCGGTTGCATATCCAAACATTTCACTGAGCGGCACGAGGGCATCAATGACCTGCGCAGCGGCTCGAGCTTTCATTCCCTGGATCTTTCCACGACGACCATTCAAATTGCCGATCACATCACCCATAAACTCCTGGGGAACCACAACCTCTACCTTCATGATGGGCTCAAGCAACACAGGATCGGCTCTTTTGCAGGCATCGAGAAATGCCATCGAGCCGGCGATTTTAAACGCCATTTCATTGGAGTCGACGTCATGAAACGACCCATCGATCACTGTGACGCGAACATCGCGAAGCGGATATCCCGCGATCACACCGGAATCAAGCCGTTCTTTCACACCCTTTTCGATTGCTGGAATGAATTCTCTTGGAATAGAGCCACCGACAGTTTTGTTGATGAAATCCAAACCTTTGCCTGACTCGGCCGGCTCGACCGTCAGCACGACATGTCCATACTGGCCGCGACCACCGGTCTGCTTAATGTATTTCGACTCAGCTTCAGCCTTCTTGCGAATCGTTTCTCGAAAGGCCACTTCCGGTTTTCCGACATTGGCCTCCACCTTGAACTCACGAAGCATGCGATCGACGATGATTTCCAGATGCAACTCGCCCATCCCGGCAATGATGGTCTGCGCAGTCTCTTCATCTGTCTTTACCCGGAATGAAGGATCTTCCTGGGCCAACTTCTGAAGTGCGAACCCCATCTTCTCCTGATCTTGCTTCGTTTTTGGCTCAACCGCCATTGCGATGACCGGCTCAGGGAACTTCATAACCTCGAGCAAAACCGGCTGCTTTTCATCCGCCAGAGTGTCACCGGTCGTCGCTCCCTTTAGTCCGACGGCCGCCACAATATCACCCGCATAGGCCACATCAATGTCTTCCCGCTTGTTCGCATGCATCTTGAGGAGACGTCCTACACGATCCTTCGTCCCCTTCGTCACATTCGAGACAGATGTTCCCGTCTTCAGCGTGCCCGAATACACCCGCAGAAAGGTGAGCTGACCCGCAAATGGATCTGTCATAATCTTGAAGGCTAAGGCCGCGAATGGCTCACTATCAGAGGGACGTCGCTTCACTTCTTGTTCGGTATTCGGGTCAATCCCGGTCACGGATTCGACATCAAGAGGGGACGGAAGGAAATCCACAACTCCATCCAAGAGCTGTTGAACCCCCTTGTTCTTGAAAGCCGATCCGCACAGAATAGGAGTCATCTTCATCGAAATGACCCCGGCCCGAATGGCTCGGCGGATCTCCTGTTCCGTTAACGGCTGACCATTGAGATATTTCTCCATAGCCTGATCGTCGAATTCAGCGACTGCGTCCAACATTTTATCGCGATATTCCTTCGCTCGGACTAGCAGATCGTCCGGGATTTCGTCGACGATATATTTAGCCCCAAGCGTCTCGTCGTCATACACATACGCCTTCATGGTCACAAGATCGATCGACCCTCTGAACTCAGACTCGCGGCCGATAGGGATCTGAATCGGAACAGGATTTGCTCCCAACCGATCGATCATCGTCTGAACACTGGCGTAAAAATCCGCGCCGATTCGGTCCATCTTATTCATGAACGCAATCCTCGGCACACTATACTTGTCCGCCTGCCGCCAGACCGTCTCAGACTGCGGCTCAACTCCCTGCACGGAGTCAAACACCGCCACAGCCCCGTCGAGCACTCGAAGTGATCGCTCGACCTCAATGGTAAAATCGACATGTCCAGGAGTATCGATGATATTGATGCGATGATCTCGCCAGAAACACGTCGTCGCCGCAGCCGTAATTGTAATGCCGCGCTCCCGCTCCTGCTCCATCCAATCCATCGTCGCAGCGCCCTCGTGAACCTCACCCATCTTGTGTGAGATTCCGGTGTAGTAGAGAATGCGCTCCGTAGTGGTCGTCTTACCGGCATCAATGTGGGCCATGATGCCGATGTTCCGAGTTTGCTCTAATGGTGATTGCCGTGCCACGTACTTCCCCTAAAAATATATATGCCGCAACCCGGCCGGTGAAACGCTGCGACTTACACGCATCTGCGTGAGCGGATCGCAGCACGGCCCAGCTGCAGCACAGAATGACGCTACCAGCGATAGTGCGCGAATGCCTTGTTGGCCTCCGCCATCCGATGCACGTCTTCCCGCTTCTTAACCGCCGCCCCCGTATTGTTCGACGCGTCCAGCAACTCAGCCGCGAGCTTCTCTCGCATGCTCTTCCCGCCCCGCGTACGTGAATACTCCGCCAACCACCGGAGAGCCAGTGACATCCGACGCGCTGGCCGAATTTCTACCGGCACCTGATACGAAGCACCACCCACCCTACGGGACTTCACCTCGACGACCGGCTTCACATTATCAATCGCCGTCCGAAATACCTTGAGGGGATCGTTGCCCGTCTTCTCATGAATGGCATCAAATGCTCCGTAGCAAATGCGTTCGGCCGTACTCTTCTTTCCACCCGACATGAGGATATTTAGAAACTTCCCAACAAGTTTATCCCGATATCGCACATCAGGGAGAGGGTCTCGATGGTCTAAAAACCTAGTTCTTGGCATGTGTCATTCACTCTCTCGCTACCAAATGGTTGGCAATCCTTTACTTGGGACGCTTTGCTCCATACTTTGAACGGCTCTGCTTTCGGTCCGCCACACCAACGGCATCGAGGGCACCTCTCACGATGTGATACCGCACACCCGGCAAGTCCTTCACACGGCCACCACGTACGAGCACAATAGAATGCTCCTGGAGATTATGGCCGACACCAGGGATATAGGTCGTGACTTCCATTCCATTCGTTAACCGAACACGCGCGACTTTACGCAGCGCCGAGTTCGGTTTTTTTGGCGTGGAGGTATAGACACGAAGACACACGCCACGCTTTTGCGGGCAAGATTTAAGTGCGGGGCTCTTGGTCTTTGCCTGCGCCAGCCGGCGACCTTTTCTGACTAACTGATTAATCGTTGGCATTCGTACTTCACCCTCATCTTTGACACAACTTGACCGCGGTGCTCATCCCATCAAGGGCAAAGCCGGTCGATTGTAGTGAGCATTGATCGCGGTGTCAAGCCTTCTCCGGCACCCCATGCATTATGAGCGAGCAGGCTCACCCAATCCCGTCGCGATGCCTTCGGCCGCAACTGCCGCAACCTCTCCCTGACTGGCAATCACAGGCTCAGGCTTGGGGCTAATAACAAAGGTATCGCGATACTCTTCGAAGCCGGTTCCAGCAGGAATCAGACGACCGACGATCACATTTTCTTTCAAGCCCAGCAGATTATCAATGCGACCGTTGATCGCGGCCTCCGTCAAGACACGCGTGGTCTCCTGGAATGAGGCTGCCGAGATAAAGCTATCCGTTGTCAATGCGGCCTTGGTGATGCCCAGTAGCACCGGCTTCCCAAGACCCGGCTGGCCGCCCTTCGTCAACACTCGTTCATTCTCCGCATCAAATAGCATCTTGCTGACTTGACTGCCTGGCAAGAATTCTGTGTCGCCCGGATCTTCGATTCTGATCTTGCGCAGCATCTGCCGCACGATGATCTCGATGTGCTTGTCGTTGATCGTCACACCTTGCAGCCGGTAAACATCCTGTACTTCATCGACAAGGTATTTTTGCAACTCGTTCGGGCCCAGCACATCGAGGATGTCGTGCGGATTGGCCGACCCATCCATCAACGGCTCACCGGCCCTGACCCAATCGCCCTCATGCACGTTGACGTGCTTGCCCTTCGGTATGAAGTATTCTTTCACATCGCCCATCTTATTATTGACCAACACTTTGCGCATGCCCTTCACGAACCCATCGTACGAAACTTCGCCATCGATCTCGCTGATGACGGCAGTCTCTTTCGGCTTTCGAGCCTCGAACAACTCAGCCACGCGAGGCAGACCACCGGTGATATCTTTTGTCTTTGTCGTTTCCCGAGGGATTTTGGCTAACACATCACCGGGAGTCACCACTGCGCCTTTTTCGACGAAGATATGTGCCCCGACCGGGAGCAGATAGCGAGCCACGTTTGCCGCCGCTGCAACCTTAGCAGTCTTTCCGCCCTCATCCTTGATCGACACGCGTGGACGCAAGGTAGCACCGCTATGCTCAACGATGACCTTGCGAGAGAGGCCGGTGACTTCATCGAACTCTTCCTTCATAGAGACACCTTCGATAATGTCTCCGTATGCCACCTTACCGCCGACCTCCGTGAGAATGGTCAGTGAGTACGGATCCCATTCGACCAATTTCTGGCCCACCTCTACGCGGCCACCGTTTTTCACCTTGATCTTGGCTCCGTAGACGACCCCATACTTCTCGCGCTCACGCCCTGTCTCATCGACAATGGCAATCTTGGCGTTCCGATTCATGACGACCCATTCACCCTCCTTATTCTGGACCGCAATCCCGGGGTTAGGGAAGTCAGCATTCTTTTTGGCATCGAAACTCATGAACTTGATGGTGCCGGCATGTTTGGATTCGGTCACCGTCTGCTCAACCACTTTGCTCGCCGTTCCTCCGATATGGAACGTCCGCATGGTTAGCTGCGTTCCCGGCTCACCGATCGACTGTGCCGCAATGACACCGACGGGCTCGCCTTTTTCGACCAATCGTCCGCGGGCCAAATCACGCCCATAACACGATCGACAGACTCCACGGCGTGACTGACAAGTCAGCACCGAACGAATCTTGACGTGATCGACCGCAGCCTCCACAATCGCCTTTGTCCGCTCCTCGTCAATCTCCTCATTGAACGACACGATGATCTCACCCGTCACGGGATCACGAATATCTTCTGCGGCCAACCGTCCCAACACCCGCTCTTCGATCGGCTGGATGATCTCGCCGCCCTCGACCAATGCACTCACAATGATGCCATCGGTGGTGCCGCAATCGATTTCGTTGATGATCACATCCTGTGCGATATCCACCAAGCGCCGCGTGAGATAGCCGGAGTTTGCCGTCTTCAGTGCTGTATCGGCCAACCCCTTACGGGCCCCGTGAGTTGAAATGAAGTACTGCAGTACCGTTAATCCTTCACGGAAGTTTGCCGTAATCGGCGTCTCGATGATTTCACCGGACGGCTTCGCCATCAATCCGCGCATACCACCCAACTGGCGAATCTGTTGCGAGCTACCTCGAGCACCAGAATCTGCCATCATGAAGATTGGGTTGAAGGACTCTGCCTTGCTCGGATCGCCGCCCGCGCCCAACTCCTTCATCATTTCATTGGCGATCTGTTCCGTCACATGCGCCCAGATGTCGATTACCTTGTTATAACGTTCACCGTTGGTGATCAACCCCTCGGCATACTGCCGCTCGATTTCCGTCACCTCATGCTGAGCCTTCCCCAGCAAGTCCTGCTTCTTAGTCGGGATATGCATGTTGTCGATGCATATCGAGATGCCGGCACGCGTGGCATACTGGAACCCCGTGTCCTTGACCTTATCGAGGAACGTAACGGTCTCACGGTGGCCGCACTGGCGATAGACGGTGTCGATAAGCTTTGTCATTTCCTTTTTAGTCATGAGCTTATTCGCCGTGGCAAACGGCATTCCCGGGGGAAGTACTTCCGACAAAATCACTCGTCCGACGGTCGTTTGAACGAGATTCCCCTCAATGCGCACCTTGATCCGCGCATGCACCTCCAACTCTTGCGAATCGAATGCAATACGCACTTCTTCAGGCGAGCCGAATACTTTCCCCTCACCCTTGCATCCTGCACGCTCCTTGGTGAGCCAATAACAGCCGAGCACCATGTCCTGCGACGGCACCGCAATCGGCTTGCCGTTGGCAGGCGAGAGAATGTTATTGATCGACATCAGCAGCACGCGTGCCTCGACCTGCGCTTCGACCGACAGAGGAACATGGACTGCCATCTGGTCACCGTCGAAATCCGCGTTAAATGCGGCGCAGACCAGCGGATGCAGCCGGATCGCTTTGCCTTCCACCAACACAGGATCAAACGCCTGAATACCAAGACGGTGCAACGTCGGAGCACGATTCAATAGCACAGGATGTTCCCGAATCACCTCGTCAAGAACGTCCCACACTTCCGGCCGTTCTTTTTCGACCAAGCGTTTGGCACTCTTGATTGTCGTCGCCGCACCTCGCTCTTCTAGCTTGTGGAAGATAAAGGGCTTGAAGAGTTCGAGCGCCATTTTCTTGGGCAAGCCGCATTGGTGCAGCCGAAGCTCAGGTCCCACGACAATGACGGTTCGGCCGGAATAATCGACCCGTTTACCGAGGAGGTTTTGGCGAAAGCGTCCCTGCTTCCCCTTCAGCATATCGCTCAACGATTTGAGCGGCCGCTTGTTGGGTCCACGAATCGCACGACCGCGACGACCGTTATCGAAGAGTGCATCCACAGCTTCCTGCAACATCCGCATTTCGTTTCGGATAATCACACCCGGCGCCTTCAGTTCGATCAGCCGCTTCAGACGATTGTTCCGATTGATGACGCGGCGGTATAAATCGTTCAAATCCGATGTCGCAAAACGTCCGCCGTCCAGCGGCACGAGTGGGCGCAATTCCGGTGGCAGGACCGGAATCACATCCATGATCATCCACTCAGGCATGTTTTCGGACTTGCGGAAGGCTTCGATGACTTTCAATTGCTTCGCATATTTCTTTTTCAGCGCTGCGGAAGCCGACGTCTTGGCCTTCGCCTTGATCTCATCCCACTTGGCATTGATGTCAATCTTGCGGAGCAACTCCCGAATGGCATCGGCACCGATACCGACTTTGTAGGACCCGGGACTGTATCCAGCAGCTTGGAGCTCGCGAAGCTTTTCCTCCGAAACCAGTTCTTTCTCCGTCAAATCTGTCGATCCTGGATCCACACAGACGTAGCTTTCGAAATAGAGAATCCGCTCGAGCCCTTTGAGGCTCATGTCAAGTAAGGTTCCAATCCGGCTCGGGACACCCTTGAGAAACCAAATATGTGCAACCGGCGCCGCGAGCTCGATATGGCCCATACGCTCTCTGCGGACCTTGGACTGAATGACTTCGACACCGCACTTGTCGCAGACAATGCCCCTGTGCTTCATGCGCTTGTACTTCCCGCAGTTGCACTCCCAATCCTTGATGGGACCGAAAATCTTCGCGCAAAACAATCCGTCTTTTTCCGGTTTAAACGACCGGTAATTGATGGTCTCCGGCTTCTTCACTTCACCGTAGGACCACGAACGGATCTTTTCGGGTGATGCAATCCGAATCCGCATCGAATCGAACGACACCGCATCGCGCGGCTTCTCAAACAATGTATAGACGCCTTCCAAGGTAATGACCTCCTCTGATGCGGCCGCAAAGGCCGGCACACAAATGGGTTAGTCTTGCGACTTGATCAGTTCGACATCGAGCCCCAAACTCTGAAGCTCTTTGACCAAGACGTTAAACGACTCGGGCAATCCAGGCTCCAGGAGCGGTTCACCCT
Organism: Nitrospiraceae bacterium; assembly: GCA_035273365.1. Lineage (GTDB taxonomy): Bacteria > Nitrospirota > Nitrospiria > Nitrospirales > Nitrospiraceae > Palsa-1315. The sequence continues at coordinate 7,706 of DATEPD010000056.1, forward strand.
TGACGATCGCTTCGTACATCCGCGATCGGCCGGGCACGTCGTCCGATTTGACTGTCAAGAACTCTTGCAGCGTGGAGGCAGCGCCATAGGCCTGCAACGCCCATACTTCCATTTCTCCCAACCTCTGGCCGCCGAATTGGGCCTTGCCGCCAAGCGGCTGCTGCGTGACGAGCGAATAGGGCCCGATCGACCGTGCGTGAATCTTGTCGTCGACCAAGTGGTGAAGCTTTAAGACATACATGTACCCAACCGTGACCGGGCTGCCGAACATTTCACCGGTCCGGCCGTCCATCAGTATGGTTTGCCCACTCGCTGGTAGGTTCGCCTTCTTGAGTAGTTCCTTAATCTCTATTTCTGACGCTCCATCGAATACAGGGCTCGCCACCTTGATCCCCAGTGTTTTGGCCGCCCAACCCAGGTGAGTTTCTAGAATCTGCCCGACGTTCATACGTGATGGCACGCCAAGCGGGTTCAGCACTATTTCCACCGGCGTCCCATCTGGCAAGCACGGCATATCTTCTTCGGGCAAAACCCGGGAGACCACCCCTTTATTCCCATGCCGCCCGGCCATCTTGTCACCGACTTGAATCTTGCGCTTCATCGACACATAGACCTTGACAAGCTTGATCACGCCGGGCGGAAGCTCATCGCCCCGCTTCAGGCGTCCAACCTTTTCGTCATACAGCGTCTGAAGGATTTCAATCTGCTCCTTCGCCCGCCGTTCGACGTCTTCCAGCTCTTTTTGCTCATCAGGGTCGCTCAGAATGATGTACCGAACAGTCTCATCTGGTAACCGCTTGAGAATCTCTGCGGTCAGCTTGCCCTTCTTCTTCAGAATGACATCGCCGCTTTCAGGATCCATTAAATCACGGCCGACCACCTTCCCCAGCAGCAATTTCCTGATCTTCTTCGTTTTCTCTTCGTCGATGATACGGAGCTCCTCATGGTGATCACGCTGGAGCTTCATCGCATCTTCGCTTTCTATACTCTTGGATCGTTCGTCCTTATCGAGTCCTTTGCGCGAAAAGATCTTCACATCAACGACGATACCCTCGACTCCCGGCGGCACCGTCAACGATGTATCCTTCACATCGCCTGCTTTCTCACCGAAGATGGCCCGCAACAGTTTTTCTTCAGGCGTCAGCTGTGTTTCGCCTTTCGGCGTCACCTTCCCCACCAAAATGTTTCCAGGCTTTACCTCGGCTCCGATACGGATAATCCCGCTCTCGTCGAGATCCCGAAGCGCTTCTTCTCCGACGTTCGGAATGTCGCGGGTAATATCCTCTTTCCCCAACTTGGTGTCGCGGGCCTCTACCTCGAATTCCTCAATATGAATCGAGGTGAACGCATCTTCACGCACCAATTTTTCACTCAACAAAATGGCATCTTCAAAGTTGTATCCACCCCAGGGCATAAAGGCGACGAGAATGTTTTTGCCCAATGCCAATTCGCCGTGGTCAATCGCGGGGCCATCGGCCAAAACCTGTCCCACTTTTACCGGCTGTCCAAGCCGCACCACTGGCGTCTGTGTAATGGTCGTGCTCTGATTCGATCGCTGAAACTTGATTAGATCGTATACATCCAAACCCGCATCATTCCTTTTTCGACCTTCCTTCGAATCGGTACGCACCACGATCCTCGTGGCATCAACGCTTTCCACGACGCCGGCACGTCGGGCTTGCACGACATAGCCCGAGTCACGCGCAACCACGGTTTCCATTCCCGTGCCGACTAACGGAGCCTCCGATTTGAGCAACGGTACCGCTTGACGTTGCATGTTCGATCCCATCAAGGCACGATTGGCATCGTCGTGTTCCAAGAATGGCACCAAGGCCGTAGCCACGCTCACGACCTGTTTGGGCGACACATCCATGTATTCGATCTTGTCTGAGGTGGCGGTCACAAAATCTCCAGCCGCTCGTGCCGAGATACTTTCGGATGCCAGACGGCCAGACGCATCCACTTTCGCATTCGCCTGGGCGATGATGTACTTGTCCCCTTCGATCGCTGAAAGAAATTCGATCTCGTCGGTCACCCGCCCCTTCACAACTTTCCGATAGGGCGCTTCGATGAACCCGAACTTATTGATACGGGCATACGTCGCCAGGGACGTGATCAAACCGATGTTTGGACCTTCCGGCGTTTCGATCGGACAAATACGGCTATAGTGCGAAGGATGGACGTCGCGAACTTCGAAACCCGCCCGCTCCCTGGTCAACCCTCCTGGGCCGAGCGCAGACAGCCGCCGTTTGTGGGTAATTTCTGCGAGCGGATTCGTTTGATCCATGAACTGAGACAACTGACTGCTACTGAAAAACTCTTTCACCGCGGCAACGACGGGCTTCGCATTGATCAAATCATGCGGCAACACCGTTTCCATATCTAGCAGGTTCATCCGTTCCTTGATACTGCGCTCCATCCGTACCAACCCAAGCCGGAACTGATTCTCCAGCAACTCCCCGACCGAACGGACGCGGCGATTGCCCAAGTGGTCGATGTCGTCGATTTCGCCCTTACCCACCTTCAAATTCACGAGATAACGGATCACCTCGACCATGTCTTGCGCCGTCAGCGTACGCTGCTCCAACGGCAAATCGAGACCAAGCTTCTTGTTCAACTTCAGACGCCCGACCGGCGAGAGGTCATACCGCTTGGAATTCATGAACAGATTGTCGAAGAGTGCTCGCGCCGTGTCGACCGAAGGTGTTTCTCCCGGCCGCAAGCGACGATAGATCTCGACCATCGCTTCCTCTTTCGACGTCGTCTTATCCATCTCCAGGGTATCCAGGATGACTGGAGTCGATGTGACCGTATCGAAATAGATCGCCTTGAATTCTTCGATGTCGCTCTCGAGGAGCGCCTCGATGATCTCGGCAGTGAGCCGCTGATTTCTTTCGGCAATCTTATTCTTCTTCGAGTCCACCAGCTCGGTCAGAACCGCGCGCCCGATCAATTCGCTTGGCGCAAGCGGAATCTCCTTGACCCCGGCAGCCTTGAGCTTCGAAATGAGCCCCTTTGTGAGCTTGGCACCTTCCCGTACCAGTGGCTCTTTAGCGCCCTTTTCAAGCACCTCTGCTGAACAGCGCAGACCCTGATGGATCTCGGGATCGAGCTTTCGAAGCATCTTGCCCTTAACGACCCGAATTTCCTCGACCGGATAATACATTTTGAGCAAATCGTCGCCCGAAAACCCGAACGCCTTCAAAAGAATGGTCGTAGGCATTTTCCGTCGGCGATCGATGCGCACATAAAGAATATCGCGCGCATCAAACTCGAAGTCGAGCCACGATCCGCGATAGGGAATGATCCGGGCGGAATACAATACCTTGCCGCTGGAATGGGTCCGTCCCTTATCATGCGTGAACGAGGCGCCGGGTGACCGATGCAGCTGGCTCACCACCACCCGTTCCGTGCCGTTCACGATGAACGTCCCGCGTTCCGTCATGAGCGGCAGCTCGCCGACATAGACTTCCTGCTCTCGGACGTCGAGCACTTTTTTCTTGGAGCCCTTGTCTTCCTTATCAAAGACGACCAGGCGCACTCGGAGTTTCAACGGAACGGCAAAGGTCATCCCTTGCTCAAGGCATTCCCGTTCGTCGTACTTGGGGGTGCCGAGCGTGTAGCTCGTAAATTCCAATACGGCGGTATTGTTGTAATCCGGAATCGGAAAGACGCTTGCCAGAGCTGCTTGAAGCCCATGATCCTTGCGACGCTCAGGTTCGACCTCCCGTTGAAGAAATTCTTCATAGGAGCGCTTCTGAATCTCGATGAGATCAGGAATCTCGATGCTGCTATGAATGCGAGAGTAATCTTTCCGTTCGACGAACTCTTGTAGAGTCGTTTCGGACATTCCTCTGTCCTCCAGTACAAATGGTTAGGCTTGGATGCCCGCACAAAGCAGGCATCCATTAGTAGAAACCGGACAAATCGAATCTACTTGATTTCGACCTTGGCGCCGCTCTCTTCGAGCTTCTTCTTCATGGTGTCGCACTCTTCCTTCGTGACACCAGTCTTGACCGGCTTCGGCACACCTTCAACGAGATCTTTGGCTTCCTTTAACCCGAGGCTGGTGAGTTCGCGGACAACTTTAATGACTTGGATTTTCTTGTCGGCCGGAGCAGACACCAGCACGACGTCGAACGCCGTCTTCTCCTCGGCCGCCACTGCGGCGCCACCGCCAACTGCGGGAGCGGCTGCGGCCACCGGTGCGGCAGCCGTAACGCCGAATCGGGTCTCTAATCCCTTTACGAGTTCCGCCAAGTCGAGCACACTCATCGTCTCAATGGCTTTGATTAACTCTTCCTGTGACAATTTTGCCGTGGTCGTCGACATATCCCCTTCTCCTTTTCGTTTGTCTTGAATGGCTGCAATGACTCTCACGAATTTTGACAACACCGCACTGAGTGTATACACCAGGCCCCGCACCGGTCCCTGCATGGCCGACAGCAACATCGCAATGAGGACATCCTTCTTCGGCAGCTTCGCAACGGCCGTCAAATCAGCCGGCTGCACCACCTTGCCCTCCAATACCCCTATGGTGATTTTCATCTTCTGGTCGCGTTTCTCAGCCAAGAGAAAATCCCGAAGGATCTTGGCCGGGAGCACCGGATCGTCATAGCCGATCACCAGCCCCGTTGGTCCCTTGAGGTACGTCGTCACCCCTGAAAGGATCGTGCCCTCAGCCGCGCGAGCAGCCAACGTATTCTTGACAACCTTGTACTCGGCTTTGGCCCCTCTCAAAAGCTTGCGAAGTTCCGTGACCTGGTTGACGGGGAGCCCGGCACTTTCCGTGACAATCGCAAGCCGTGCTCGACCGAATGTCGCTGCCAACTCCGCAACTGCTGTCGCTTTCTCTTCCGTATTCATAATCGAGCCCTTCCCCTTCCCCGCTGCAACAATCCGACTAACTCCATTCCTTGGCTAACGCAATCACGTCGAGCTTCACGCCAGGCCCCATCGTACTCGAAAGGGTCGCGCTCATCAGATACCGGCCTTTACACGAGGCAGGCTTTGCCTTGATCACCGCTTCAAGAACTGCCGCCGCATTGTCATAGAGCTGCTCCGGCTTAAACGATACTTTCCCGACTGGGACCTGAACGATCCCGGCCTTTTCAACTTTGTACTCGACGCGGCCCTTTCGAATTTCTGACACGGCTTTACCGACATCAAAGGTGACGGTTCCGGTCTTCGGATTCGGCATAAGCCCGCGGGGTCCCAGCGCCTTTCCGAGCTTTCCGACGGCTGCCATGAGATCCGGCGTCGAGATGGCGCAATCGAAATCCATCCATCCACCCTTGATCTTTTCCATCAGATCATCGGACCCGACATAATCAGCCCCGGCTTGCCGCGCCTCCTGCTCCTTCTCTCCCTTGGCAAAAACCAAGACGCGAATCTTCTTTCCCGTGCCATGCGGCAATGAGGTCGTACCACGCACCAGTTGGTCAGCCCGTTTCGGGTCGACGCCCAGCCGAAGCGCCAGATCGACGGATTCATCGAACTTGGTGAAGGCAGACCGCTTCACCGCCTCGACCGCCTCACGCAATGGATAGGCCCGAGGTTCAAGTTTCTCTACTGCCGATCTCATCTTCTTTCCCATTGCGTTCCCTCTCTTTATCTCAACACCCGAGGCAGGCTCACTTGCGCGCTACGGACATAGCGCCCATCCAATCCGTTTCGATTATCCTTGAACCACCACTCCCATACTGCGCGCCGTTCCTTCAATGATCTTAATGGCCCCTTCGAGATCGACGGCATTAAGATCCGTCAATTTTTTTTGCGCGATCTCCCGCAACTGCGCCTTTGTGATCTTCCCGACCTTGTCTTTCTGGGGAACGCCTGATCCCTTAATGATTCCAGCCGCTTTCTTCAGGAGGTCGGACGCCGGAGGAGTTTTCATCACAAAGGTGAAGGACCGGTCCTTATAGACCGTAATGACTACCGGGATAATGCTATCGCCCTCTTTCTGTGTTTTCGCATTGAACTGTTTGCAAAATTCCATGATGTTGACGCCGTGCTGACCCAACGACGGCCCGACCGGGGGAGCAGGGTTTGCTTTTCCTGCCGGAATTTGCAACTTAATCTGTGCCGATACTTCCTTGGCCATGTCCTACACTCCTGCGCGCGTTCGCCCACTTCGGAAGTTAAATCCGCTCCACCTGCAAGAACCCAAGCTCAACCGGAGTGGAGCGCCCAAAAATACTGACCAGGACTTTGAGCCGGCCATGGTCCTGAGCCACCTCGTCCACCACACCATTAAATCCGAGAAACGGACCATCAATAATCCGCACATTATCCGTCTTGATGAATTTGACTTGTTCGCGTGGCCCGGCTGACCCCACGTCAACCTGCTTCAAGAGCGACTCGACTTCGTCTGTCGACAGGGGTGTCGGCTGGGCACCAGCGCCGACGAATCCCGTAACCTTCGGAGTCTCTTTGATCATCTGCAACGTTTCATCGATCAGTGGGGATTCCAACTCCACAATCACATACCCGGGGAAAAACTTTCGTCGAGACGTCCGGCGCTTGCCATCCTTGATCTCAATCACATCCTCCGTCGGCACGAGCACCTGTCCCAGCTTTTCGACCAATCCCATTTGATTGGCCCGTTCGAGCAAGCTAGTTTTCACCCGCCCCTCAAAGCCTGCGTAGGTATGAATGACGTACCAATTCTTTGCCATGCCCTACCCTCGGATCATTGGTTAACTATGTGCCATGCGGCGACGCTCACTTCCGGATACCCGACTCACAAAATCTTGCCCACCAGCCATACGAGAATCGAGTCGACGAACGACAGATAGAGAGACATGATGATGCAAAAGACAATAACCACCGTCGTGGACCCGATCGTTTCAGCCCGACTTGGAAATGAAACTTTTTTTAGTTCCCCACGGACATCATTGAGGAACTCACGAATAGAATTGAAAAAATTCTTGAACATGCCTACCTCACCTTCGCACGCAACAGAGAGAGCCCCTCACTCTCCTCATCTCATCTCTATGTGCATCAACCTAAATTTCAATTCAACCGACCTTCTTGAGCCTGACCCATCCACGACGCAGTCATTGGCAGGGGCACTAGGATTTGAACCCAGACTCTCGGTTTTGGAGACCGATGTGCTACCATTGACACCATGCCCCTAACGACGGCCGGCAACCCGGCCCGTGACGCTGCGGCGTTTATTTCACTTCCTTATGGGCAATGTGCTTCCGGCAGAACTTGCAGAACTTAGTTCGCTCCAAGCGATCCGGGTCGTTCTTCTTATTTTTCATGGTGGAATAGTTCCGCTGTTTGCAGACCGTGCATGCCAAATCAATGATCTCACGCATCTCAATACTCCCATGCCGTCATCCGACAGCAGTCAGATTTACGCCAGAATTTCGGTGACGACGCCGGAGCCGACAGTCTTGCCGCCCTCGCGCACCGCGAACCGCAACCCCTGATCCATCGCGATCGGACTGATCAACTCCCCCGTCACACTCACATTGTCCCCCGGCATCACCATCTCCACCCCCGGATTCAACGCCATCACCCCCGTCACATCCGTCGTCCGGAAATAGAACTGC